>JAKAUD010000044.1 GCA_021827885.1 Thermoplasmata archaeon
TTTTATGTGAGGCTACTAGACTCCCTATAAGGGAATTTTATTCAAGATAAAAAACCTATGTGAATCTAGTTATTCCTTTCTGCTGCCCGAAGCTGCTCTGACCTAACAGTTTTCTCTTGAACTTTCTAGGGTCTCGAAGCTCATGATATGAACTTCTGAAAAGTCAATCTTCATCCATTTTTATCTGGTGATCAAAAAAGTAGTCCTTTCCTCTCCCGATCCTGAACTCCCCCTCCGGCGTGATAACATAGTTGACTCCCTTGATTTCATACTTCTTTTCTCTATACCTTGTGATGATCCCTCTTGTCCTGTACCCGTACCTGTATTCTCTAAACCCTGTTCTGCCCCCCGATTTGTCCCAGCGGGTCCCCGTTGCCTTTCTCCCTATCCATTCCATTATTTCACCTTTTCAATATCACTGTTCTTGTTGTAATTGCTGCTCTTCTCTTTTCTTGAGCACTCTCCCCGTTTTTTGTTATCATCAAAAAATACAATATTGAAGGGGTGAAGAGATGTGGTTGGAGAAGTATAAACTTCTTGAAATAATGAGGATAGCGCCTCGTGGTTTCTTCCTGGAAACAACGTGGGGGTAAACCTGCGATAAGCAGGTTGTAGGGGTGTAAACCCCTGGACTTCCCTTCTTGAGAAGTTGGCGGGGGCGTTGGCGGTATTGCCGGCTTGCCCGGATTCACTGGACTCCCCCCTTGATGCTTCCCCGGGGTAGCCCTGCTGCGTAAAGCCCCTTGCACAAACACTCAAAGGATAGCGCCTCACAGCCCCCTTCCCTGGATTAAGGGTAGCCCCGCGGAGCGGGGCGTAGAAGCGTGAGCCCCTTGGGCGAAAACAGCTTTGCTCTCGGGGTGGCGGGGGTGTTGGCAATATAGACAACTCGCTCAGATCCATTTTCCCTATCCAATCCATTCAGATCCCCCCCTTGTTGTCCCTCTTTTCCCAGGATTTGGCCAATGACTCCAGGGCGGGAAGACGAGATCCAAATGCAAACTCATCAACTTCAGCTTTCATTTCAATTTTCATTTCAATCACATCCTTTCCCTGTCATCAGTTTTACTGGACATGTATTCCAGCCCTCTTGAGGTATGCCTTGTGGTCATCCCTGATCTCTTTCAATTGCTCTCCGGTGATGACTCCCCTGAGGTAAGCCTTGATGTCATCCCATACACCAGGGAAAAGCATGTCTAATTCGAATAATCCATTCCAGCTGGCCTTATCCACTACCGCTAAATGCCTCTCCCCGGAATTAGTCCATTCAACAATCGTTCCCTCTCGTTCCGGAAAATCATATTGGATCGATACTGAATCCTTACCGGATCCGGAATCGTAATATTTGTATCCCTCTGCTCTTCCGTGGTATTTTATCTGGTTGTCCGTCCTGGACTCAATAAATTCTCTCTTGATTTCATAAGTGTTACGATCTAATCCTATCCTGCACGCCCATGCTTTCTCCCCTCGGCTCAGTAAAGCATAAGAGGATATTTTGACCTCTGCCGTTAAACCCATTCCATTATACATTTTATCACCCATACATCATGCCCCGGGGCATGACGTTTCGCTGGACTCTCACCAGCTCGTCAGTGGGTTTAAGTGGGTAGCCACCGTGCTGCCCTGCACGCTGTGCCGTTCCCTTTTCATTCATCACATTCCATTCACCTGCGGTTTCCCGCTATCCCCTGGATGGGGATTTCGGGGGATGACCAGTCCCCCTCATCGGGCGGGGGTTTCACTCTACCTTGAAATTATCCATTAACACACGGTAATACACTATCTTGCAAACAGTGTGATCAATTTCGTTCAACCCGCCATCCCCGCCGCAAAACCCGTCCAGCATTTTCAGGATATACTTCATGTCTACTATCTTTTCCTCTTCTAATATTTGTCTCTCAAGTTTCCTCTCAGGATCCATTAATTCGTCCCCATTCATTTCCCTCAATGTCTCGTCTTCCATCATCATGGTCATCGCCTCTTCATTCGTTGCCATGATACTACAATACACTGTAGTATATAAGGTTTGCGTAGTTATTAACACTACAAAATACACTCAATTTCTCGCTCTACAACACATTTTCCAGACACATTCTAATAACCTCTTTTTTGCTTCTCTTTTCCCCTTCCCCTTACCCGCATTGAAGTTCTGGAAAAGAACGAAAATGCTATTTTGATTCTTTCAACTGGTATCACTGGTGTTGGTGTTGATATTGCTGTTAACACTGATGCTTCCGTTCATCTGTCATCATCAAGAGATTATCAAAAGAATAACAGGATAAGTCAGAGGAGTCAGGAGAAGGAGAGAGAAGAGTTGGAGTGAAGAAGAAGTGAAGAGTGAAGGTAAGCGGGGGCTGAATCACGGTGAAGGATCCTTGACCGGAAAATATGCCTGCGGGGGTAGACCTGCGAAGCGGGTCGTAAGGGGGTTTACCCCCTGGACAGCACTGCGTTAGCCGAGGAAGAACCTGCTGATGAGCAGGTTCGCGAGAGCCACACCTTTTCCCGTCCCGCTTAATTACTAAGGGAAATGCGTGTGCGCCTGGGTGTTTGGACTGGCGCGTCAGCAGGTTCGTATAAGCAAAAGCCCCCGTAGCCTTCCCCCTGGGCGAATCAAAAAGGATTAACAGCATTGCGCAGCAGCTTCCGCGGGGGTAGAGCTGTCATGACAGCTCGTAGGGGGTGTAAACCCCCTGTACAGAGTACCCTTCCCTGCACAACAACCTTAAAGCCCCCTGAGGTGAAAAGCCCTCCTGGATCAACAGCTTCCCCTCTCCCCTCTCTAACGCCGGCTGACACTGCCCTTCCCTAAGCCTGCCCCCTGCCTGCGTGCCTGCCTGCCCTGCGGATCTAACCTTTAACCGGTCGGGGTAGGGGCCCCGGTGTGAAGGGATAGCGAGCGATAGCGGGGGGAATTGCGGGGGCTAAGCGGGGGCTAAAGAGTGGGGGGTAAGGGGCAGAGCATAAAAATAACAGCAAAAATATATATTAACACTCACTCCAAACCTCAACCCATTTCCCAAAAAATAAGTAAACAAACACTCACTATGCAAACCCGTATCCCGATTTTACGCATTCCCCAGACAAGTTGGAAATGGTCACTACCACTCCCCGTATCCCCCTTACCGTATCCCTTTGTCCGATTAATATTTTAAGATTTATATATCTCGGCTCTACCGATAGTTCCATGGCTCACCCCGAGTTCCTTCGCTAATTCCTTTCGTGTGTCCATCTTTGAGTTAACAGTTTCACTTGACTTCATCACGACCTAATTATATTCAGGTTACATTTTAAAAAAGAATTAGAGAGGTCAAAAGGTGAAGACGTGGGATTGTATTAACCTTCTTGCTTCAATTGCCGTGTCTTTGCTTCTGCTAACATCTTGTCGAATATATCTCCCCTCGTCCTGATAGTGAAAGTGCCGGGGTTGCCGGAAAAGGTTACAAACCCTTCTATCGTCTCCTTGAAGCTTGGTTCGAAAATAATGTTCCACTTGGCAAAAAAAGCTCCAGGGTGATCTTTGTTCATATTTCTTGAATGGATTATGAAGTGTCCTTTCTTGACTTCCTTAGGCTCTACCATTGAAAATATAATTGGCATTTGTTTCTTTCCCCCCCATTGTTCTGTCATGTGATAATGTTCTTTTCCTTCCTCTATCACGTGATAATATTCAGTTGCAATTCCTGTGAAATATCCTTTCTCATGAAATCTAAACGCGCCGTCTTCTCTGACATCAACAGGTATTCCTATGAAATTCATGGATCCATAAGAGGGATATTTCACCTCATACCCCTGGACTGCTAAGATGACGTTCTCTCCCTGGATCTTCAAACTCAGGTTTACCCTGTCCCCTTTCCGGATCTTCACTCTCCCCTCTCCCAATAAATGGGATTCCTCTATCTGATATGATTTTCCGTTCGGATCCCACACATGAAATTGTATGGAAAATCCTCTGATCCTGCCGTAATACCGTTCTCCCCTGTCATCCTCATTCCAGCCTGCCGGCCAATTATACGTCAAAATAGCCTCATACCAATATCCTCTATCGCTCACTCCAGCTAACGTCTGTGCTAAGCCGTACCCATCCTCATCTTCCTGCTCTTCCGCGATAACGTTGACCGATAAAACATCTGACTTAAAGTCTTCTGCAAAAGTGATATGTTCAATTTCAAATAGGTCGGGGGGCTGTTGGCTGACGTATTTGGTTTTCTTCCCGCTCCTGTTCCATTTGTTGAAGATGCTCATTACTTCACCTTTGCCCTCTGCATGAACCCTGGCTTTGATGCCTTCTCATCCCGATAATGAAAATATACCATAAGTGGTATAACTGCGATTAGCGTTAATGGTATAAATATCAGGAAAAGCAAACTAAGTCCGTAAGTTGCCGGTGCTTTTTTAAGGCAAAAGTCTACATGGTTATGTACCCATTCCCAATACGCATTCATACTCATATTTCTTCACCTTCCTCCCCTTTGCCCGGGGCCTCTTTGCCTGGAAACATTTCCGCTAAAGCCCTGACGGTCAACACAGAAATATTCAGGTCTTTATACGTGCTTTCTAAATGTTTAACTGCAGCTTCATTGGGCGCTATCATCAGGATTTCGTATCCATCCTTCTGAAACTTCCGTAAGCGTAATTCCGTTTCACTGACTCCAGTGCTTCCCTTGGTATCCATTTCGATTTCCACTGCGTATTTCTTGTCCCTGCTGTTCCAGAAAATATCCGGATTGGCGGTTCCATGTTCCTGTATCTCCGGTTCCTGTCCTGGAATAGAAACTTCTGATTCTTGGAAAATCCCTCTACACAATTTCACCAGGTAATCGTGCGCCTGATAACTTCCATAGTTGTAGTAGAGAACTTCTTCCTTTCCCTTAGGTGAACTAAACTTGAAACTGCTTATCTTCTTCTCACTCAAGAGTAAATTTATCGGGCTATTCTTGTTCTTGGGCAAAAGAGCTAACCGGTAGCTCTTCTCGTCTCCTTCCTGTCTTCTCGCCAATTCCCCTGCTATTCCGTTCAGCGATCGGGGTAAATCTTCGCTGATGATCGTATAAACCCTTTCTTTCAGTTCTCCTGCCTCTATCTCCTCTGCCTTCTGTGGATTCTCCAACTCCGGTGCGGGTTCTGTCGGCTTCCATTCAACTACGGGCATGAAGACTGGACTGGGGTTTATGATCTGGAATACATAGATGCCTAAGTGTGATTCAGATTGCGCAAGATCAACGAAAGTGAACGGTGGTAGTCTCTGGATGATCCACTGATGGATCGGGCCAAAAGCTCCGGCGGCCCTCAGATCTTCATATTCCGTCTGTTTGAAGCAGAATTGCGTCGCTGCGGATCCTTTGATGGGGCCTGCTATTGTCAGGAGAAGTTGAGTGGAAAAGATAAAAGCTCCCGTGGCTCTGATCAGTGCCGCTAAGCTAGACATGATGCTCCTTCCTGTTTTCAAAAAGAGTTGACTTTCATCAATAAATAATACGGTTCCTCTTCTCTTCCCTGACTTGATCTGCTCAAATAGCTGGAATAACAGATATTCACCATAAAAGACAAATTCCCTCTCGCTCAATCCCTCGAAACTCACTACTATTTGTTCCGGCAAGTCGATATTGAATTGCTTTTCTTTGCTTACGGACATAGCCTTGAGTTCGATATCCTTGAGCGCGCGTCCGCTGATCATGTCTTCTTCCATTCGCGCCGTTCTGATCTCCTGTTCTACCCCTTTCTCGAACTCCTGCCATGTGTTAGCTTTCTTCAATATCTTCCTGACGTATGGTTCCACTTCCCCGGCAATAATCCCCTGTGCCTGGACAAGAAAAGCCGTATTCCAAGCGTCTACAAAACCTTCCTTGTCAAGAAAGACGTTAGGGGAATAATTTTTCAGGTGAAGAGTTGGTATTCCCAATTCCGTATACCGATCGTCATTCTTGTAAGTGAATATGATTTTCTTGTAAGGCATTACCCCTATCAGATAATAAAGTAGTTGCGTCTTGCCTGACCCTGGCATACCAATGACCGCAATATTCCTGTTGCTCGCCTTGTCCCTGAGGTAATCCTCAAGGGGAATTACATGGGGGTGGCTCAGTGATTTCATTCTGATCTCGTTTCCCATTTCTTCCTCGCTCCTGCCGTGCCGGATTTCTTCCGCTACTCCGATTGCGGCGAATTGATTATAACCGGTAATCTCTATCTTCCTTCTTCTCTCTACTCCCCCGGGTAAAATTATTAATTTTAGAGTTATCAATAAAACAACAATCGGGATAACAAATTCCTCTACAACTGTGCCAACTGTCCCCCCTAAAGAGGTTGACGCAATAATCTCCAGGAAAAACACAAACATGATCCAAAATCCAATGCCCAAAAGGATCTTATGATGCAGTCGTATCATATATCTCCCTCTTTCACTATAGGCTTTCCATTCTCGTCATAGTCTTCTTTTCTTTCCATGACGGGTATGTTTAACCACTGGCATATCTTCTCTTCTGCCTCGAAAAATGCTGTAGTATGCCCGGATTTCGAAGTTTTTGAATGGTAAGAAGTTGTTAATACATGCGCAAATTCATGATGCAATTGATAAACCATTTCAATGGGATTGGACCTTTTAAGGATTATCACAAGTGAAATGTTTGGAATAGTCATTCCAAAAATCTTCTCTTCCTTTATCCAATCAATAGTCTCCTGCACGTCCGGGTAAATTCCTGCTAACCGGTTCGCTTCTGCGCTCGGATAATAAACTAAATGGTATCCCCGGGCTTTAATTGCTTCTTCCAGATCTACTTTAATCCATCCTATTCGCAATCCCTCTTTGAACGATTTAAACATCCGTCTCACTTCCTAACGATTCATAAGATTCAATTCTGATGACGTCCCTGTACCTGACCGATTCCTTCTTCCCTGTGATAGTGATGGCGGTCATCTTCTCTTTCCCATTAAAAGCGATATCGGTGATGGGTATAAACCGATAAAACATATCCCCGCTCCTGACTACTAGAACCATGTCGTTGTATCCATTGCTCCTCAAGACTCGCACTAACTCCTGGAAAACTTCCTCTTTATTCATGCTTCACTTCTCCCTTTCTTGAATCGAGAAACTTCTGGTAATCTTCTAGCATAGAAGACCAGTATCTCTTCACCTGGTAATTGAGGGAAAACTTCACGTTGAGGTCTGCCATGACCGTTTCCTCTTTCAATTGATCCGGATTCCTGATTGCACTGATTAGAGAAGCCTTTGGAATAATCAATCCAAAGCTATGCGCTAACTCTTCAACTTCATAATCGACGTCATAGTTTCCTGCCCTGGACATGCCGGTTATCATTGTGATCAAGTGATGCGATACGGCTCGTCGCTGAAATTCTATCATAGCCTTCTCTGCCCTTTCTCTCTCAACTCGGATCTGAATCAGTTCCTTCCTTGCTCTCAGTGAAGATAGTTTGGTCATTAGTTCCTCTTCGTCTTCATTCATCCTGATAAGTTCATTCTCCGATTGACTCCTGCCCCCGTACCTCATGTCGAGGAATAGGTCTACATCCTGTCCTACGTCTGCTCCTTTAGGTATTGTCTCGATCACCTTTTCCCTGACATAACAAGTAAATTGTACCTTTCTCTCCCCCGGCTCATATATCTTCCTGGGGCGGCCTACTTTCCTTACCATTCCTCTCCCTCTTTCTTCAAAAAAGATGTCAGTAGTAGTAGAGTAGAATTAATTGAATATATTATATATGTATAATTAATTATCAAAAAAATTAGATTATACGGATTTTTCGATGTCTGTAGAACACGTCTATTTTTATATGTTTGAATTTCATGTACACACGAAATTCTAAAGGGGTATCTAATCCTCATTCTCCTGACATTCGACCTGATTTTTATTTTTTTGATTATTTGGGGATAGAAAATATTCACTTCACTCCCTCCTTTCAAAAAGGACTACCTGGATCATCGTGATTGCCACAAAAAGATCCGTCAAGAATAGCACGCCTAATCCAAAATGTACCAGGTTCACCGTGAAAAGGATTGACACAAGCCCAATGACCATTACCGATTTCATTATCTTCTTATTCATGCTTCAACTCCTCTTTCAGTTCCTCTTTCCTCTTCTCATCAAACAATATTATGATATCAGAAACAATTTGGATAACGCCATAGCCTCCGAATACTATTATAACAGATATCACTGACATTATGAAGATGAAGACGACTGTTCCTCTTGCTGACCCTTCCCCTATCACTGCTGCGGCGATTAACCAAAAGAACACGGATGCGATCCAAACATAGATCGCAATTTTCAATAGCCTGTTCAATCCCGATCAACTCCTTTAACTTGGATCTTATCTCTGCTGACAGTTGCCTTAATTTGATCTAATCGTATGACTTGATCGAAAAGAAACCTCACCTCAAGTAAATCCGTCCGCTCATACTGGAATACAGGAAAAATTAGCCTGCTCGCTAAGACGATATATTTCTTCTCAAGATATCCATACGGCGAATACTCTTTCCATTCTAATTCTTCCTTAAGCTTCTTCCACTGCATTTACTGCTCACCTTCCTCTTCTTTCCCCTCTTGTCCCTCCCCCATACCCTCTTCCCCCTGGGCCTCGGGCTGGGGGTCTCCCCCTAAAGCCTCCCTGGCTAGCTTCCGGGCCTCATCCCTCTTCTTCTCCTTCCTCTTCTCCCTCTCATCGTCCTCGGGGCTGGGGTTAGGCTCAGGCGGGGTGTTCCCATGGGGCTGGCCTTCCCCGTGGGATTGGGGCTGGAACTGGGGGCGGGGGCTGGCTTCTGAAAAATCTTCCTCTTGCCATTCCTTGAAACTCCAGTATTGATTGCCTGTCTTTTTTGAAGTCTTCAGTGTAATTGTCTGCGCAATACCGGTATCGATATCCTGGCTGTCTAGAATACTCGACCCGGTGAACTGCACTGACGTATCATCCGTTTCATCAAAAACCGTATAGAGTGTTCTTTTCTTCTGCTCGCCTGTGTAATTGTCTGTGTACTTCTCTTCCTGGTGCTTCTTGATGATGAGCTTGTGTCCCTCAAGGTCTTTTTTCTGTTTTCTCACTGGTTCCATTTACATCACCGTTACGGACACATAAAGCTTCGAGGGTAGCTCCGGGCTCCTGTTCAAATAAACAACTAGGATCGATGGCTTCGCTAGCGGATCCTTTGGATCAATAAGGGGTTTATAGATTACTGTTTTCGCTGTTCCTGCCGTCATGTATACCTCTACTCCCTTCTTCTGTTCGTCTGTGTGAAGCGTTACCCCTATCACTTTCACGTCATCCGGCAACTGGCCGTCCGGCGCTAAATAAATATCTCGGATCAGGGGCCTCTCGTCTGCTTCTGTCTGATAGCCGTGGAAAACTTTCCACTGTTTCCTGGTGGTATGTGAAAAAATCATTCTTACTGTTTCTTCCATTCTTCATCACCTTCCTGCCTGGAATTGTTGTTGCTAAGATCATCAAAAAGTTTCGTTCCTTTTCCCTTTCGTCTCTCATTTTCCTCATGCCCTCTCTTGATTTTGCGCCTCCTGTTCCCGTCCCATACCCCTAAAATTATAGCTCCTATCCCGATCAAGAAAAGCAAAATCCAATACGGAAAAGGACTGTATACATGGTGATGCACAACTGAAACTGGTGCGAAAACTATCGTTACGTTGACAATAGTATTCCGGGTATTTGCAGAAATGAATGTATAATTCGTTGAGTTGATATTTTTAACTACGCTGTTAACGCTCACCTCAACAGGATATAACGATGCATTCGACCAAACATACGTTGTATTATTTATATCAAGAGACTTGACCATGTACCCTGCCGGCGCCTTGATCTGATAATTACCCGTCGTCCCATATTGATATAACCCTATACTTCCGTTCTCGACTAACTGATAACCCCCCGATAAACTGCCGTTAGCGTTTATGTTCCAAATTATTCCGTGTGCACTTATCTCTCGAAATCCGAACGAATAAAATATATCTACACTGTTCATAGGTAGCGTTACATTGATCAACAATGACCTCCCATTTACCGTAAAGTTTCCTGCCCAGTCAAAAATACCTCCCATAGCATAAGAATTATAACTATGAAGTCCGTTCTTAACTCCGTGAAATTCAATATATCTCCCGCTCGAATTTGCCCATGATAAATTTTTCAATTCAGTTAAATTAACATAGTTAAACCCCATGACAACACTCCACTTCATTCCTCTGGGTAAGTTCATCTCTTGAAAAGTCACGTTATAACTTTGATTAGTACTGTTCGTGGTGCTATTTGTGGTGTTGTTTGTAGTGGTGTTTGTCGTGTTATTGCTCCCTGTCGTACTGTTTCCTGTAGTACCTGTTGTATTGTTTGCTGTACTGTTTACCGTTGGTATCTTCGCAAAATTTAGCGATATATTGATAACACTGGTTGGACCGGTATAAAGCGCAAAAGTATAATTCGTTGCATTGATAGTAATCATACTGCCGTTGATGACAACTACAGCAGGATATGATTGTGCCTGGGGCCATGTATACGTGGTATTATTTATGCTCATTGTCTTGATTACATACCCTCCCGGTGCCACTATTTCATACCATGGACTTTCCCCTGCATAATAACACATTGTTCCGCTTTCGTTGAATATCCCTGATGCTATCGCACTACCGCTGTAATTCTGCAATAACGCGATAAATACATTTGCATAAGGTGATAATCCTGCAGCATGGAATATGTCTGCAGCACTCATGTGCATCGTTACATTGATTAAGACTGATGATCCATGTACGACAAATTCTGCCGATAGACTGAAAATATGGTACGTAGCAAAAGAATCATTGGCGTAAGAATTATAAACATAACTACCGTTAACAATACCATAAAAGTCGTGGGATCTATTATTCGAAGTTATGTGTGCTATGGCTGTGTTTCCGCTACCATTAAAATAAATAACAGATGTCCATGTTGACCCTCTGGGTAAATTTGTTTCGGTAATATTTACCTCATAACCCTGTCCTTGTACTTCTCCTTGCGCCTGCACGGCGCTTGCGTAAGCTGGTTGATGCGATAAGACCGCTGTCAGGGGCAAAATCGTGCCCGCTAGCAATACGGCCGTAATCAATATGGTAATCAATACATTCTTTTTCCACATACTCTTCTCTCCTGTTCCCTCTCCTAGTCCCTGTTGGCTCCTCATAAACTCCCCTCGCTTCTGCCCTCGTCTTCGGTGATTAAAAGGGGGGCCTTCCTTCCCCTTCCCTCTCCCTTCCCTGCTGGTTTCTCTAAAAATTTTACCGATAAACCCGCTAAAATTACTCCACTCAGTAAAGCGATTAGATGCACCTGGATACTTATCGCGGACAACACGGAACTGATAAAAAATCCATATAACGCACTGACCGCAAAAATAAGGCAAAAAATAAAGACTCCAAAATACCCTGCTGTGAACAAATCATTTCGCCACAATCTGATCAATTCGACAACCCCGAAAACCACAACGATCCCTGCAAAACCCGCTAAAACTGCACTCTGTCCATAAACGATCTGTTTTGCTGGTAGGAAAAATCTGATGACCGATCCGGCTATGATTGCGGATAACACCGCACCTACTATCAAAAACCATGACCTCTGTACACGATGAGGAGATAACACTACGACTACTATAAATGTCAAAGAATAAATCAAAAACCCGATCAGATTGCTCCAGCCGTCCCAAATAAAATTACTAAG
>JAKAUD010000032.1 GCA_021827885.1 Thermoplasmata archaeon
TACTGGTTTCAGGGCATTCTTTCCCACTTTTGCTCTTATGTTTTCTTGTGGTTGTTAGCGTAACTGGAAATTACGTAATACATTTTGATTGCTACTGAATCCTGTATTTTCTGTGAGAAATGATACAAAATATAATTATAGCGTCAACTGTATATAACCGCCATAGGACAAAGGTTCAATGAACCTTTTTTTCCTACTGCACCGGGAAGGGAGTCAATTCCCTGATAATCAAGTTCCAGTCCTCATTTCTTTCAATTACATCTGAAACAATGCTTATCAAGGTGTTCACATCCTCTTTTGAAATATAATACTCGGCAAACCAGTATTCGCTGTCGTACTTGTTCAATCTTAGCAAATAGTCCAAACCGTTTTTTCTGGATTCGGACTCAATTTCTTTTATAATCTGGTTTTGCGTGGTCCCCTCATAAATCTTTTCTGATTCACTTATCGGAATAAAATCTTCATTGGAACCGATCACGCCCTCCGTGATCCTGAATATCGCATTTACTTTCTCCCCCACAATTGACTTAATCAACCTGATCCAGTTGGTTTTTACAGAGGTATCCCCGGCCTTTAGCACCCGTTCAGGAGGTTTGCTCACCATGCTCAGCACATAGATCGGCTTCTGGGAATTTATCGCGTGCAATGTCTTGTATATATCAACCTTCTTTCCAAAATCGATTATGGATATCCCAGTTTCATTCGAAACAATTTTTAGAATGAAATCAGAAACATTGCTCAGCATCATTTCATGGAATGAAAACTGTATGTGAAATTCATTTCCAATCAACTTGATGCTGTTGAAATATACTGATGGAATATTCATGGCCTCAATCAGCGGTTTCACCTGGGACTCCTTATTAAATTCCATTATCCAGTAATCTTTTGCCTCCACTGAAGATGTGGCGTTGAGGAATATTTGGAAATCCCTTTCCGGCGTATTCCTCTTAGGGATAGAGAACCTTATGAGATTTTTATCCATATCAAGTTGCCCCATGGAATATATTTTTGCGCTGGTGGCAAAGTTAAACGGCTGGGAATCTTCTTTCATCATAAGTTTGCAAGTCAGGTATGAACCATTGTCCCATTCTTCAATAAGCACAGTTTAACATTTTAAACGTAGCTAATAACTTTTTCTATTGGAATTTTGCATGATTTCTAAATGATTTTATATCTAATTTCGTTAATATATCATGATCAGTGATCTTTCAGACAGAATCAGAAATCGGACCGAAACATTAAGGCAAGTGAACGAGGAGATGAGAGAGGAAATCAAGAGGCTTGAGCAATCGGTAGCGAATAATAGGAACATTCTGAATGGCATCATTAACGATTATGAAATATCAGAGGAATTGTTGTCAAAATTAAAGAAAATAAGTAATAATTCTATATACAAGGGTGCAGAAAGATGATTGATATTACACTCCTGAGGAATATTCTATTCGTAGGCCAGGATGATCAAGATGAACTTAATGAGAATGAGGCTGCTTATTCCGAACTTGTTGATTCGCTCAAGGAGGAGCATTCAAGATACCTGGAAAACTTAGAAGCAATTTCGAAGCTTCATACACAATTTGCAACAATAAATTATGAGGTCCACGAGAAATTTATGAACACACACAAGAACGCAATCGTCATGAAATCCTATCTTGCAGAGATTAAAATGCTGGGAATTCAGATAGATTTTGATTTATCAGAAGCAAACCGCATACTGGATCATTATTTAATGATAAATGAGTTTAAATGATGCCACTTGTCAATATTGCTATTTGATCCATTATCTGCAACTTCAATCAAGGCGTTT
The DNA here is from genome assembly GCA_021827885.1 of Thermoplasmata archaeon. Next base: position 1,805 of record JAKAUD010000032.1, read on the forward strand.
TGCTATGACTTCGCTTAAGTCTTGAATGTTCATCTTTTCCTCGCGGTTCGTGGTTTTTCTTGCATCGTCAAGCATCGTCATGCAATAAGGGCAAGCAGTTACAACTGTAGAGGCGTTTATTTTGTCTGCCATTTCTATTCTCTTATGGGAAACCATTGTTCCCTCGGTCTCCTGCATCCAGAGCCTTCCACCGCCTGCTCCGCAGCATAGTGCTTTGCTTTTGTTCTTCTCCATCTCTTCATAGTTGCTGGTGAATGAGCCAATAATTTCCCTGGGGGCATCATATATCTTATTGTATCTCCCAAGATAGCAGGAATCGTGGTAGGTATATTTCTCATCTGAATCTGAGACCAGGGCTTTTACGCTGATTTTTTTATCGCTTATCAACCTGTTAATATATTCTGAGTGGTGGTAAACTTCCAGCTCTATTCCATATTCCTTATACTCATTCTTCAGGGAATTGAAACAGTGCGGGCACGCAGTGATGACTTTGTGGATTTTTTTCTCCTTGAAAGTTTCGACGTTCTGTCTTATCATCATGTCTGCAAGATATTCATTTCCTGTTCTTCTGGCGGGATCTCCTGTGCATTTCTCAAGGCTGCCCAGGATGGCAAAGCTCACACCAGCCTTCTTAAGAATCTTGGTGACTGATTTAGCTATGTCCTGGTTCCTGTGATCATAGGAGCCAACGCATCCCACCCAATATAGGACATCATAATTTGCGTCCGGAGTCTTAGAGAGATCAACGACATCAAGGTTAGCAGCCCAGTCTCCCCTGGTTGACGGATCAATCGCATATGGGCTTGAATACGCCTCAATATTTCTAAAGAGATCCAGAGTCTCCTTCGGAGCCTTTCCCTGATTAAGAACCAGGGATCTCCTCATATCGATTATCTTTGGCACATGATCGATCATGACAGGGCACTGTTCAACGCACGCCATGCAGGTTGTGCATGACCACAGATCCTTTTCCAGTATTGGTTCGCCAATCACAGTTTTAAAAACTTCTTCAGGGTGTTCACTATTCTTCCTGAACTCCTTACCCTGGGCCATGACAGTTTCCCTGATATCCCATATGATATCTCTGGGAGACAATGTTTTTCCTGTCAAATTTGCAGGGCAGTTATCAGTGCACCTTCCGCATTCAGTGCAGGAATAGAAATCAAAATAATCTTTCCATGTGAAATCTCTTATGTCTGTTGCGCCAAATCTCGTCTCCTTCTCAAAGTCAATGGGCAAGGGAGTTGCTTGTGTTTCCTTGGAAAATAACACGTTAAACGGAGCAGCGAAGAGATGGAGGTGCTTTGATCTGGGAATATAGATCAGGAATACCATGAAATCAAGAGCATGAATCCAGAAGGCTGTCCAGAAAATATAATAAACATACGAAGAAGGAGCCTTTGGAATTATTGATGCGAATGCATAAGACACAGGCTGAAGATAATTCGGAGTTCCGGTGTGGACAATAAAAGTGTAACCGGCCAATAAACCCTGCATATTGAGAATTGACATTACCAAATAAGTACCCATCAGGAGGCCAATGAGAACCAGTATGAAAGCGGCTTCAAAACCGTTGAAACCCTGATACCTCTTGATCTTGAGGCCCCATCTCCTGATTGCAGCATAGATAACATCTGCAATCACTAGTGCAGCGAATATGTTTACGGTAAAGAACACCAGATTGGATAGCAGGCCCGGTGAAAACAGCTGAATAGAAAGAATTGTCACCGAGAAGAAATCCATGGAATATGCACCAAATACGATGAATCCCCAAAACATGAGGGCGTGCATTATTCCTGCAAACGGATCCTTGAATAGCTTTCCCTGAAGGAAAACGTTCCTGATCATCAAATAAATTCTTCTCCCCAAGTCAAGCTTTAAAGCAGGTTTTTTTAGGGGTATTTTCACAGCATCCCAGAGAATCTCATAAATTTTGTAAAAGAAAGCCGCTATTGCAATCAGAATCCCTACTAGAACTATAACTGAAACTAAATCCATATCCAGGCACCACTGATAGATCGATACGATCCTTAACTGTGGATAAAGGTAAGGTTAAAAAAGTAATCGATTTCGACACTCAAGTTTCACAATGAAAAAGCATTATCATTTTGGTACATATGTTAAGAAACATCCTGTAACTCATCTCCATGTTGGCTTAAAATATCATGGATAGTAATTGCTAAAAAAATGTATATACCAGTATAGCGTAGATGCTTCAATGTTAGTACCGGTTAGAAAAGACGTTTTCAGATGGGAGGCTCCGGATCCTGCAGACGACTGGATGATGGTTGGTCATCTGTTTGTCAGGGAGACTGGGGTTGTATTCGTTGACCCGCCAATGGTTCCCGGACTTCTCGAGGCGGCCAGACGATTGGGTAAATTCGAAGCAATCCTGATTACAGAGCAGAATCACACGAGAGCAGCGAGATTCATATCAAAGAGGGCAGGCATACCGGTGTACCTTCCTGAATCGATTCCAGGAGCGGTGGAACCATGGGAAGCAGAGAGAGTGAAGCAGATAGGTGACTTCGAAATGTATGAAGCCGGTAATGTCATAGGATTCCAGGCATACAAGTTCGGGGAGGATTATGCCCTCCTTTCCGACAAGAAGGAACTCCTGGTTGGAGATAATGCTCGGGGCGACGCAAAAGGAAACGTGCTGATATTCCCGGAATGGTTCAATTTGTATTCGCCCGGAACTCCATACCCGGCCCCGGAAGATTTCTCCAGGGAGTGGAGGGATTCTCTCAGGGAGCAGTTCAAAGACATAGTCAAAACTACTGGGGCAAATTCTCTCTTGGCATCCCATAACTACGACATCATTGGAAACTTACAAGAACGAACCAACAAACTTTAGGGCATCTTCTCAGCAGAGGGATGCCTCCGTCTCTCTTTTTTCCAGAAGATTGGATGAAATGCGGGACAATTCATCTTCATATTTCTGCTACTGCATCGATCTCGATCAGGATATCTGGTCTGAACAACCTGCGTGCTTCAACAGCCCTGCTCACCGGAGGGTGATCCTTGTCGATGTACTCGTCCCTTACCGCCCGAATCTCTGGAGGGTGCCATAGTCCGCACAATAGTAATTCAGCTTCACTATGTTGTCCATGCTTCCGCCAGCAGAAGTTACCGCCGACTTTATGTTCTCGAACACCTGTCTTGTTTGAGAGGCGTAATCATCCTTTCTAACAAGGTTTCCCTCCTGATCGAGGGCAACCTGACCAGTTATTAAAAAGATCTTTCCCTTGGTCATCTCTGCCATGTGCGAATACCCGTTGGGTTTGTGAATGCTTTTTTGACTGTACAATTTTGTCATCGTAATCCTACCTTTCGAGCTACACATGGTCTCATTGAGAAAGGTATATCGATAGATTTGGACATATGGAGTAAATATATTTAAAAAAAATAATTTACGAAAGTCCTTTAACTATTTTTGGGATTATTTGATAAAGGTCTCCAACAAGGCCATAATCGCATTCCTCAAATATGGGAGCTGTTTTGTCCTTGTTAATCGCAATTACGATCTTGGATCCTCGCATTCCAGCAATATGCTGGATTTGCCCGGAAACACCGACACCAACATATATGGCTGGCCTGACCTTTTTCCCGGATAGGCCTATCTGTCTATCCTCTCCAAGCCATTGATAATCCAGGCAAACCGGCCTTGAACCTGCGATCTCTCCGTGCACAGCCTTTACTAACGGTTCCACAGAGGCTATTCCTTCCTTCTTCCCCAGTCCCCTTCCTATGCATATAATTATTTTTGCGCTCTCAATATTGCTTCCTTCTGTCGCCTTTGCTTGCTTGCTGATTATTTTCAGCCTCGAAGAAGGTGCATCAATAGGGATAAGCTCCGAAGCCTTGTCAACCTTTATGGCATCCGATATTCCGGGTGATACCGTAAATATTTTAGCCTCTGATTCTTCTTCAAGAAGTGTTTTTCCACCCAAATAGAATCTCTTCGTTGTTGCCTTTGAGCCATTAAAGGAGATCTCATTTATCTCCGGAACAATGGGAAATTGAAGAGACACAGATAACATCCCTGCAACTTCCCTTCCAAGAATACTGGAACTTAGGAATATTGCATCAGGGTTCTCTTTTTTGAAAACATCCTCGATTATAGAAGTAACACTGTCGTAAAGGGCATCACCCTTTATTGAATAGATCTTGGAAGCTCCATATTTCAAAGAATCATTGGATGATTTTTCCAGTCCAATTCCTACGACATCACCCATTTCCCTCAGGTATGTAATCATCTGGGATAGCGAACCGCCATTTTCTGAGAATACAAGAAACTTCATTTCATCCCCTCCTTCAGCACTTTCACTACCTCCGGGATTCCCTTATCTATATCCTCAAAAACGAGTTTTCTTCTCTCGCTTTTTGGAGCCCTGTTAGAAAGCAGCTTCACGTTTGCCGGAATCACAGTGCTCATTTTCTCTGTTTTAACAGGTTTCCTCCCCGCAGCCATTATCTGCATAACCGGAGGAAGTCTTGGTTCATTTATCTCCTGGCTGATTGATATTATTGCTGGCATGGTTGACTCCATTTCTACAACATCTTCTTCCTGAATTCTTGTTATTTTGACCTTTTCATCTATTATTTCAATTTTTCCGGCATTTCCCAGCAATGGTTCCTCCAGAAATGACGAAATCATTCCCGGAATCAGACCTGTTATCGAATCAGCAGACTGGTTTCCCAATATTACCAGATCGTGCTTTATTTCCTTAATCTTGGTTGCAAGTATCCTAGCGGTATTGGAAGGGTTATGTTCCTCATAACCATCTATAATTATTCCCTCATCTGCCCCAATTGCAAAGGCCTTCTTCATGACAGCGGAAGACTGATCATTGCCAAGGAGAATTGCCGTGACTTTCCCTTTGTACTTTTCCTTGATCCTTACCGCCTCTTCTACAGCGTGTTCGCTTAAAGTTTCAACAGTCCTTGGAACGTTTTTCGTTATTGGTTCTCTGGTGGCCGAATCAATCTTGACCTGCTCCAGATCAGGCATCTGCTTTACCAGAACTATTACATCTACCATCTTATTACCTAAATGGAGATGTTCTTACGTTCTTTATATTTTTCCAATTAATATTGAGGTATTAGCTAATGCAATATTCTCCAAGGAAGTTCGGCTTCTCAGGCTTGTCATGACCAATTGATTCAGTATAGAAGGTTGAAAAAACCTGGTATGAATTAGATACGAAATCCTGATCTTGAAAGATTAAGAATATATAATAAATAAAGTTCTTGAAAAGTGGAAAGAAAGAGAAGGTTATCGAGCCATGCAAGTTCCACAATCATTATAATGGCCATAATGGGAATACTTGTAAATTATGTAGAAACAATGATAACTCCAGCATTGCCAGAGTTGAAAACTGATTTCATCACAAACTATGACACACTATCATGGATAATCACAGCATACGTAATTTCAGGTACAGTCTCTGCAGCAATATTTGGAAGGCTTGCGGATATGTATGGAAAAAAGAGGATATTCATGCTTTTATCATTTATTTATGCAGTGGCCATCTCTTTTGGCGGGTTTGCAACCACACTGGATCAATTCATTGCTATAAGGGCAGTTCAGGGTTTGGGCATGGGAATGTTCCCGGTGGCATTCGCACTCTTGAATGATCAAGTTCCCAAGGAGGAATTACCGCTTGCCCAGGGCATTCTAAGCTCCACTTTCACCGCCGGGGCTGCACTTGGACTGGTACTTGGGGCATGGATAACTCAAACGTTTGAATGGCAATACTCGTACCATTCTGCCATTCCAATAGCCTTTGGGCTTTTTATTGCATCTTACGTATTCCTCAGGGATAGTGAACAGAGAATCAAATCCACAATTGATTTTCTAGGAATAAGCCTCATCTCGAGTGGATTAGTGCTCCTGATCCTCGGCTTATCGGAGGGCGAATCATGGGGATGGGCAAGTTTGACAATCAGAACCCTGTTCATGTTATCCGCAATCCTGATTGTGCTCTTCATAATAGTTGAAACAAGGAAGAAGGAACCATTCATAAGCATGAAACTTATGAAAATAAGAAATGTATTCCTTGCAAATTTCACTGGACTTTTCGCGATGGCGGCAATGTTTTTCTTATTCTACAGTGTGCCTCCTCTTCTCGAAGACCCCAAGCCGGCAGGTTTTCAGCTGAGTGTTATAAGTGCAGGACTAACGATGCTGCCCGCGGCACTGGCTTCAATGATGGTAGCCCCGATAGCTGCAATGGTTACCAAGAGGCTTGGCCCAAAGGTTTCGATTGAAATAGGTAGCATCATCTTATTCCTCTCCTATATAGGTTTGTATTATTACCGGGGAACCCAGCTGGCTATAATGGAAGATGCCACCATACTTGGAATCGGTCTCTCTTTCATTTTTGTAGGCATGATCAACATATTGCTCGTCTCAACCCCTCCAAGAGATGCTGGGGCATCAACGGGAATGAATGTCGTATTCAGAAATATAGGCTCCGCAATAGCGCCTGCTATAAGCGGTGTATTTGAAACGATGTACCAGGTGAAGGCGGTCATTGGAGTAAATCAGGCAAAACAACCGGTATATGCATACTTTCCAGATCATACAGCTTTCAGCTATATATTCCTGACAGGAATGATATTCCTCATAATCTCAATTATATTCACATTATCCATGAAGAATCCTAAAATGGGTGGAAAAAAATTACCGGCGAAGGATGATCCACCCGCTCCACTTTAGAAAATTAAACGCATTCTCACATACTCCATTTTTTTGCGTTTGTACTAATAGAATCCGTTTCTAAGGCATATATGAGGGGTACTATAGTGTTAGACACAACATAATGCACTCTTGAGGCGTACAAGAAGCTCTCATGGATCACAATGTTGATCGAGATCTGGACGATGAAGATATTTCCGAAGACCTATTTGCCTCTCTCCGGGAAATGTTCGATGTACATTATACAAAATGGCTGGACAAGAGCATTCCTGCCCTGGATGGAAACACACCACATGAAGCCGCAAATGACCCAGAACTTCGATCCAGACTCGGCAACCTGCTCAAGGAATTTGAGAATACTTCTGAGAGATCCCATAGGTTACCAAAGCCACCATTTGCGAAGTTGCGATCAGAGTTGGGTCTTGATAAATGAGAGTTTCCATTCAAGAATTCATTGTTAAAGCCGTTCTTAAGCGCTTCCGAGATTCCCCTTGTGACGTTGATATTCCTCAAGGAAGGCAAACCGTTTACGGTTTGTTTCTATGATTTCAATTATCCTCCTATTCCACAAATGTGGTTGATGAAGCACCTTGCACTCGATCTCCTCGACTCGGTCGAGATACCCGCTTGCTCTCCTGTAATTCTCACGCTTACCCATCCCGATAAAGCGCTCTGCCTTCAACAGGAAATAGTGAAGGATTGTCTCCGGATAAGTATCGACGAGGGCGTTTGCAAATCTATCCAGGTCAGCATATTGAAATATTGAGGGGAAATTCTTCCTTTCATCGTCTTCAAGGACTTGAAGTATCTTATCTTTCTGGTCAAGATCCAGGCATATTTTCATATACCCTTCTAGGTCATGCTTTCTGGCCAGTTCAAGGATCCTTTTTGTTGAAACTTCAAGATCTTCTGCCTTCAGCACCTTCTTCAACTGCAAGAAAAATTCGTAAAATTTATACTTCCTGAAGTTGAGAAGATCTCCCAATATTACAATAGCCTTTGTATAATCCCCTGACCGGTTGAAGTACATGAACGCTTTATACAGAATTTCCGCCTCATAAGTCTCCCTTTGGATTGAGGTCTTCAGGAGGAAGTCTATCATGTCTCCTTTCTTCTCCATAGAATAGTGATCAAAGAGGAGGTCGAAAAGGTCGTCCACCCTCCCTTCGCCCTTGATAATCCCTTCTTCCGCTGTTTTGATAGCGTCTGCATTCTTTTTCCTCTTCATATAATGCGTTGCGAGATCGAAATAATCAGCCCCTAAGCGTAGGTTTGCCCGCCTCATTTCAAGATACGCAGAGTCATTGTGCAGTTTATCCGTCATTATGTCCATAGCAACTTCTTTGTCGTAGTGTGACCCAGTATGTAGCAACTTGTCTGCAAACAGCTTCCACTCTCCTTCATCCAAACACAGATCCATCATCAGATCCATCAGGTTATCGTCAAACCCGGAATTAGAATAGCGATATTGTTCGAACGCTTCCTCAAATATTTCGGCTCTCGTATCATTCTCCAGCCCGATTTTTATGAGAGCTTGGAGTTTTTCGATCCAGTCTGCTGCTTCTTCATAGTCTTCGTCGTCGGCGCCTCCATACTCGTTCATATCATTGATAAGGGAACAAGCACTGGACCAGTAAGAAAGAGCCAGCCTATTCCTGGCGGCATTAGCAGTATCTGCTGTAGATATGTTCCCTTTCCTGGAAAGCCACTCGTCAATTCCTGTATCTACATCAGGATCACTGTTCCTGAGATAGTCTACGAGTGACCGCAGTTGCTCTGCATTCATTTTCTTGATGTCATTCTTGTGGTTTACCTCTGGCATTCATTACTTGGATCGGCATCGTACATTATAATAATGTTGCTGCAGCACAGCGGCAAATGTTGATGGGACATTTTACGGTTTTCCTTTCAACTTCGGGATGCCCACGATCTATGTTGGGTGCGACTTTGGTTGGTTTACATCATTGCAAACCATACATTTTACTGTGCAAACCGCAATGGTATCTACAAAGAGGTTGGCGGTCTTTTATAAGCATCGTTACTCAAGGGCACTGTTTAATCTTGCTGTCTGGCTACATGGAAACAAATGCTATGGCAATTATATGAGGTTGTGACTATAATTATTTTTGTAGGAATATATCCCTTAAAATACCGGGTATCGTGACATTCATGGCGTATGTAGTAATTTACTTATATGTAGGATGGTGTCAAGATGGGGCACTCTATCCGATAAACATGATACCTTTTTTTATTCATCAATCCACATATAAGCGCCATAGACTTGTGGATAAAGGAACAGAGATGTTGATGAATGGTACATCTTCCGGCACATACACCGATGAACTGAGGGATTATACTAATGGCATAGGAAATGGGCGAATATCAATGCCAACAAATTGATATGACATATCCTTTACAATTAGCCATTCCATTCATCATTCCCAGTATATTTTAGGTCTTAAACACCGGATATTACCTATTCCCACTGAGATTCATGACAAATCAGCAGGAGAAAATTCACCGTGCTACAGTGTGTCAATCCATGGATAATCGCCATAGAGCAAATGGGAAACCATATTAGGGGGAAGTTAATATTAACCAGCGGTGAGGGTGACCACGTAGGAAATGGCAGACTACCCGGTTAAGTTCTGCAACGCACCTTTGTGGACTCTGGGTCCACTTGAATATGCGCCCGGGATTGAGGCCCCTCACCGCTGTTTTCAAAGCAACGGAAGCTCTATGGATGGGATTCAACCTCATGGAATGGCAAAAACAAGTACCACAAACATGGTTTTCTGGAGAGTATTCCTCATAGAAAGCTCTTGAGAATGGTATTGATACTCCAGAACAAAGATACTGCAAAGGTATGCAATTTCATGGAACAGCATTCCCTGACGCTGCATGTCGGGGGAATGAAACTGACCTTAAACGATGAAAGAATCTTAAGTGAGACGCTCAAATAAATTTGTCCCAAACCGTACAAGCGAAAATACTTAAACTGCGAAGAACATTGATGTATGGAAATGTGCATGACTTATGCGAGGATACAAGGAATTCTATGAAATCAAAGATATG
>JAKAUD010000234.1 GCA_021827885.1 Thermoplasmata archaeon
CAGAATTGAAAGAAGATGGAAATATAAACGAACAGTATGATATGGCTAACAGTGAAGATTGCTGGGATGAATTTAAGAATAGATATCTTAAGCAGAAACCTGAGATCGCACTGGAGGTATCCACATCTAGGAAATTTATAGCAAGAAAGCTCAGAGAGATGCGCTTTCCCGTTCGCTTGGCGGACCCGTCAAACCCTTCCTTAATATTCATGACAGCAAAGAAGAACGACAGGGAGGATTCATACTTGTACCAGCAGCAAATTCTCTAATAAAAGAATCGAAGAAGATGAAGATGAAATATCTGAGCATTATGAGAAGAATTGGCAGGAATAGAGCCATAGTTTTAATTGTCCCTATTCTGCTGGAAACAATCTATGTGATGTTACCAAGAGGAGTGAAATTCAATGATCAGATTTAAACCCTCACTGAGAGAAAATAGAAATCCATGGCTGCAAGAACAAGGAATTCTGCGATACACAATGGACTATATGAAAGTGTAAAGTTATTTATACAAAAGAGGAAATGAATAAAGATGCGGGTGACTTTTTTCAAAGAAGTCAAACATACCAGACTGATCAGTTACTCAAAACAGAAAAAACTATATAAATCAACTATGTTAAGATTTTGTTGACTAATAAGAATTCAACTACTCATCAGAGAAATTACTTAAAAGTTGGAAAAACCGATATTTATGTTGATATTAGCCCTGAAGACTTTAAACAAGATATAGTGTCAAATAATTTCTCAAGAGAATGTAGCTTTGAGCACAATAGTCTTGTCAAAGAAGAATACTTGGAGTCAAACAAATACCGGAGCCTAATTCCCATTATAACCAAATTGATTTTGGATAGTGATTCAATGTTATCCTCTACCGATGTGACCGAACAAATTGTCGAGTTAATAAAACCAATGAAACAAAAAATTCAATACGACATTGTTAAGCGTTTTCTTGATGAGGAAGCTGAAAAAAAGGACGGCCCTATTCTAAAAATAAGAGAAGATGCGTATCTAAATCGAGAAAGGGCAAAAGAAGTCCTTAGCCTCAAAATAGAGAGACAGCTTCGTTCTCAAGGATTTGCCCTTTCGGATAAGAAAATAAATAGCCCCCAAGAATATAATAAAGACCAAATTAGGCAATTACATCACGCTGCTAGATGTGAAAAATACCAAATGCTCAAAAAATTATTGACAAAAAAAGAATCCTCTTTCATTGGGCATTTTGCAGATGGAATGGAAATTGATATAGATAATTTGAGGCCACGAATAGAAGAAGTTCACACAGGTACATGGCAAAACGATCTTTTCCGTTACGCTACACTTCTTTGGAGCGTCCCAGTTTCTTCAGGGTTCGGGAGAAGAACCAGATTCCTTATTTGGGATAAAAGCAATGAAAAGTTGATTGGATTATTTGCGTTAGGCGATCCTGTTTTTAATCTGAGTTGCAGAGATAATTGGATTGGATGGAACAGCATAGACCGAGAAAAGAGATTGTATAATGTCATGGATATATTCATATTAGGATCAGTGCCGCCTTATAATCAACTTTTGGGCGGAAAATTAGTATCTCTACTTGCAACATCAAATGAAGTTAGAGAGATTATTAAGCGAAAATACCTGGGTAAGAAAACGATTATAGAAGGTATCTATAAGAATCCAGAACTAGCCTTGCTTACAACTGGTTCCGCTTTAGGGAAATCATCAATTTACGACAGAGTAGTTTATGAGAAACGCTTACTGTATCAAAGAATCGGTACATCTGAAGGATGGGGTCATTTTCATTTTACTAATGATATATTCGAAGATATTCGATTTTACTTATCGATAAAGCACCCTGGTATGGAGTCCAGATACAAATTTGGGCAAGGTCCAAATTGGAAGCTAAGGACGGTAAGAAGAGGTTTGAAAGAGCTGAATCTTTCAGGTGAATTGCTGAGACATGGCATTAACAGGGAGATCTATGGGATTCCTCTAGCCCAGAATTTCAGAGAATTTCTATTGGGGCATGAACAGAAACTGACCGCATTTGATCTACCCATACAAGATCTTTATGTGTTCTTCAAAAAGAGATGGCTTTACGGAAGAGCGGAGCGAAAACCAGAATACCGCCAATTCACCAAGGAAACTATAAAAAGCCTCATCACAAAAAGTGTAACTAACTTAAGAGGGGATTAGATGGAATTTGAAGCAAAAATACCACTAGCCCTTGACCCCAGTGACATAACAGTTTCTATAGATGAGGCTTATGAAAAACCTCGATATTATAGATGTATAAAGTGCCACGATTACCTCCAAGTTAGACACGGAGATATTAGAGCATGGTATTTTGCACACTATCCGCAGAACACAGGTTCCCCAGAGTGCTCCTTGAGAACTGTAGGGGGAATTGAAGAGTTATTAGAAGAATTAAGAACATCTCCAATAGAGAAATACGAGATGAGACATAGATTAAGGATTGCTATCATACCAGATACTTACACCGGAATAGCAAAGGTTGTTGCCCTAATACATAATCCATTTTCAGAAATGACTGATAATATAGACAATGTAATTTCTTCTATGAATACGTTGAATTTGAATGGTACTGGCCTTTTGAACGGGTTTGATAAAAGAATATTTCATCCAAGTAATCCAATAGTGAAGTTAGAACTAGACCCCGATTGTACAGCGTACAATCTGGACTTCGGGTCAAGTCTGAATCTTGAAGGCTTGTCTGGCTCATGGGGTTCGAAAGGCATCAGTACAGGCGACCTTTTTGCAGGAAATAGGGGCATATTTGAGAGAATAGAAGATTACAGAAAAATATCGGAAAGTGCTTCGTTCTTTGAGGTCTCTGATACCGCGCCTAAAAACAGTGAAAAAAATGTATTAAGAGTTGGTAAGAAATTTGCCATAGAGAAAAAAATTGATGAATTAACAAACACAATCAATGAAAGTAATAAGGGTCCAGATATTTCCTTAAAGTCTTTCGAAGTTGACATCATAGAGCCACTATTGTCTGATCCCTGGGGGGATGATATTATATATGGTTTACCAAATTCAAAAGCACTTCTAGCAATAAGACCAAGAAAAGGGTTAGATCCTGAATTTGAAATAGTGACGGTCCCAATGAAAAAAGACTCAATAACAAAGATTGAACGTCAGGGTAAAGATAAGATCAGATATCACTGGATACAATTTCCATCCTTCGGATCCAACCGGATAACCATCCATCATGCAGATAGCCATGTTTTTCTTCATTTTTTTGCTAAAGATGAGAACTTTGAAAAAATAGATCTGGACTTGGGTAAAACTATCATTGGAATCAATTACATAAATAACGAAGGTAAATTGGCTACCGTATACCCTTGGCAAAATAGAACCATATACCTAAAAAGGGCTCAGATGTCTAAAGTCAAGGTGTTTCTACCTGAAGAATTTTCAATTGGCATTGAAATAGAAGCCTTAAAGGACGCTTTAAGGCTACCTGTTAAACAATCAATAAAAATTACTGATTTAACGAATTCTATAGATATGTTAATTGAGGAGGGCTTTATGATTTTTAAATTGAAATTCAAAGGATTCGGATCTACGAGAATTATAGTATCTGAAACTCCCAAAAAAATGGATTTAGCTGATATATCAGAGAAAATTGGAGCTCTAGGTATAGACCTCCACACAAGAGTCAGTTGGGATTTGATTAGAAGAATCTGCGATGTACCACCAGGAACTCCACATAAGAATTTACACGAAATATTAACTCCAAAGATGGCCCGAAGAGCTTTAAAACTTCTTAAAAAAGGAGGTAAATCTAACGATTGAAGAGACAGAGGTAATCGGATTTATTTCCAGATTCATGGGTCTATCCAAACATAAACTACCTAATAAGGAAGAGCAACTAATCGACTCAATAGCTTCAGAAGGGGTTAGATTATCCCTTTTCCAGTTGTTAGATGATAGAACTGAAATAAAGCCAATACATATAATGCAAGTTAAGAATTGGGCCATCAGAAAAACTAGATCGCTACTTGATTACTTTGGTGTTGATGCAGCCTCCAAAATTAGCGAGGTGATCGATAGTGAAAACAGACCAAATATGACTTTCTTAGGAGACATAGTGAAATTGTCTAAAGGTTATATTATTCCTTCTTTGCCAAAATATGTAAAAATAGATTCTGATCATTCACTGTTGATTTCAGGATTTCCAACCTATAGCTTAGCTGAGATTGATCTACCAGTTTTCGTGAATGGAATAAGCCGTAGTATAATATCAGGAACTTTAAACCAAAAGCAAAAACAATACATCTTCGAATTAAATAGAAACGATTACCTTGATAAAGCCGACTTTGAAAAGGAACCGAAAGAATTCTTAGAGTTTATGATTTCAAACAATGACAGAGAAAAATGGGTACCTAACAAGTTTGAGAGTGGTTATCTTGGAAACACTGGAAACAATCAATTTATATTTGGAAGAAACCCGATAAAGGTAAATCTAGAGGAAGGAATAATAACCTTCTGGAAGACAGAATTCGAATATAACAATCTATATAGATTAAAATTAGAAACTAAAACTTCAATGGAATATTCCATAACCATCTCTAATTTGTTCTTCAAAAGAGTCTGCTTGGCCATGGATAGCTTCTTTGCTAATAGAAGAAAAGCAATTTTGAATATAAACAAAGAGGAGGTAAAATTGACTCTGGATTTCGTTCCACCTTCTGCAGAGATGAGGCTAATCTATGCACTAGGTGGAATTTGGAAAACAGAAGAGCATGGCAAGTATTCTTGGATTTTTTCATCAAGATTTGTAGATGAAGTTAAAGTGATTCCTAATGAGCTATGGATTAAAATTGAGGGGAGATAACTTTGGTATCGGTGACAGACGCAATTAATTCCTTGAGTAGAAAGCATATAGAGTTTTTAGAAGCGACCTATCATATTTCTAATGAAAGATTGATAAAAGAGCGTAGACAGTTAATGGAAGAAAGAACTGTTTTTACTGAACCCTGGATAGAGGGCTCACCGAGATACAAATCTGGAAAGGCGTTTGAAGATCTGGATGTTGATAATAGTGTAAAAACCATTTTGAAAGATCTACAGGATAAAGGATTGGCTCTCCCACCTTATGAGCACCAGGTTAAATCATTAGAAAGCTTCTTTTCGAAGGATAAGAACCTAGTGATATCTACCGGTACTGGCTCCGGGAAGACAGAAATATTTCTGTTCTCATTAATTGGGATGTTGGCCAAGGAGGCAAAAAGAGGAGTTTCCAATAAAATGCGAGCAGCGAGGACAATTGTCCTTTATCCAATGAACGCACTTGTCGCTGATCAACTTGCTAGACTGAGGAAGCTGTTTGGTGGGGAACTGGGCGCTCAGTCTATACAACAAATGTTCGGCAGAAAAATTCAATTTGGAATGTACACTAGTAGAACACCGTATCATGGATTGTACGACGCAAAAAAGAACAATTACAAGATAAAGCCCGTGGTGGATTATTTTGTAAAACTTAAAAATGAAAATCCCAAATTATATGCTGAATTGAAAGAGAAAGGCAGAATTCCTGCCAAAGATTTAATAGGTTTCTCACGAAAGAAAGATAAGGAAGAAATGTACAAAACACAACTTGGAGATAGTGAACTCTACACGAGACAGGAAATGCTGTTTCCAAATGAAAATGGAGGTGTCCCTGATCTTTTGATAACGAACTACTATATGCTTGAGTACATGCTGCTTCGCCCCATAGAACAACCATTTTTCGAGACGACACGAAATTGGCTTAAAGCCGACGAACAAAACCAATTACTTTTAGTGATAGATGAGGCACACCTTTACAGAGGAGCACAAGGAGCAGAAGTAGCAATGCTCATTAGAAGATTGCTGAACCGCTTGAGTGTCAACCATGATAGGGTCAGATTTATTTTGAGCAGTGCATCTTTGGGGGACTCTAAAAATCTCAAGGAAAAGGGAGCAGAATTTGGGGCCAATTTAACAGGACAGGACAAAGATAGTTTTGAAGTAATAACCGGAGAAAGAAGTTCTTTAGATTATGGAACAGAACTCTCTAATAGCTTGGGGATCGAGACTCTTATGAGCACAAAGAATAGTGCTGATGAAATGATAATTGATATTCTTGAGAAGTTGAATTGGAAATTTGACACCCCTATAGAGACCAAAGAGTTCGGAAGAAAGCTGGGTGAAAGGCTTATGACCGAGAGTCTCTTTCGAGTTTTGTATAGTAAAATAACAAGAACCCCAGTATCCCTTAGCAAACTTAGCGAATCTCTTTTTCCAGGATCTGATCCAAAAAATTCAGAAAGCGCAACTCTGAATCTTCTACTACTCGCAAGTAAATCCACAATAAAGGGGGACGAAAAATTGCTTCCAGCAAGAATCCATATAATCTTTAAAGGGCTCCCTAAGTTGTACATATGCATTAACCCGAATTGCAACGTAAAAAGGGCTATAGATAAACACTCAAAACTGTTAGGTAAAATGTACACAGAACCAAGAATACAATGCGAGTGCGGCTCACGCGTTTTTGAATTTCTAACGGATCGAGACTGTGGAGCTGCATATATTAAAGGTTACAGAAAATCGACAGATGCAATGATAGATATGGTTTTCTTATGGGATCAACTACAATCTGGGAAGTTCAATAATAGCAATGGAGATGTAGCGGAGTATGATGAGCTAAACATTTTAATGGAAGAACCCCGCAAGGATTTAGGCAGTGGTAAAAAGGAGATGAACTCACTTTTCGACGAAACAAAGAAAAGTTTTCTCAATATATATACTGGTCACCTCACTGAAGATCCCAGTAAAGAAGGTAACGATGATTTTATAGCAGTATGGGTCCCACAAACGATCACCAAACCAGGTACCAACAATTCAAGTTCCCTATGGAGTTGGAAAATATGCCCAGTATGCGGAAGGGAAAAGAAAGGTCCAAATGTAGCCCCTATAATGGATCTTGAAACAAAAGGAGAAGCCCCTTTTGCAAATATTACTAAAGAACTTTTCATGATTCAACCCACAGATCCCAATAAAAGGAATATGCCAAATCAGGGGAGAAAGGTATTGTGCTTTTCAGATGGGAGACAAAAAGCCGCAAGATTGGCCAGAGACTTACAGAGATCAGTTGAGAGGGATTCGTTTAGGGAGATGATTGTTGAGGTTATGAGAACCTCCCCCGGTAAGAGTTTAAATTCATTGTATCCGACTTTCTTGTTACTATCAAAAAAATATAATGTTGGATTCTTTGACGATGAGGATTTTGTTGATAATCAAGAGGGATCAAGAACTCAATTCGAAAATGCCAAAACAGCACTCACCGAAATCGCAACAGAGTATGGAGAAACTATGGACGATTTGTTTAATGACGGTGATTTCTATGATCAAATGAACAGTAAGCGTCCAGGACAATTTAATAGGGCTCTGCTGCGATTGTTGGGAAATGAATATTACTCAGTAAGAGCGTTGCTTATAGCATATTTAGAGCCATCAGAAGCGGTGTTCTCTGCGATTAAGGAGCATTGCAACACTATCAATCCAGATATTTTGAAAGGCCTGCTGCTTCACATAATACAGAATTCCTTGGAGGAAGGGGCTTTTGACAAGGATCATATTAGTGATTACGACAGGCAACTCTCTAGGCAGAGTATAACGAGACCGACCGGATGGCCAAGGGGAAATGAAGGGGAAGGCCTGAAAATGGACGAGTTGATCCCAAAGGAAGTTTTCAAATTAGGTCTAGTACATCTGAACGATGATCAACTCAGAAATCTTAAGACAAGCCTAATAAAAACAACTGAAGTCAATGGAAAGAAGATTCCTAAGCTATTTGATGCGAGCGGAAAGATGAAATATTTCCTCAATCCTGATGCGGTTATTTTTCATCCAGCTCTTTTTGAAGATTGGCTTAGGTGCAAAAGTTGTCGTGAGTTTACTCCTTATGGAATAGGAGGGAAATGTGAACAATGCGGTGATCACTTAGTGAAAGTTACTGCCGATGATGTGTACTTAACTGCAAGAAAGAAGTTATTTAGAGACCCTTGTAAGGAAATTTTTAACGGAAGTCGCAAACCTTTCACTTTAAGATCTGAAGAACATTCAGCACAAGTATCTTCCAAAGACTTTTCAGATATATTTTCTCCTTCAGAAAGATACGAATTACTATTTCAAGACATAATGATTAGTGAGAATATAAGCGAACAACCAGTAGACGTTTTAAGCTCTACAACCACAATGGAGGTTGGTATAGATATTGGTAGTTTAACAGGAGTAGGAATGAGAACAATCCCCCCATTGCCATCTAATTATCAACAAAGAGCGGGAAGAGCTGGGAGGAGGGGGGCTTCATTGTCCACTATAATAACCTATGCAGATAATTCGCCTTATGAAACCTATAATTTTAATCACCCAGAACTACTTATAGGGGCACAAAATGTAGAGCCTATAATTTATATTAACAACAAGAAAATTATAGAACGTCATGTTAATGCAACTCTAATTCAAAAATTCTTTCAGAAAGCCCCGATTCCGCAATCTGCAGATATTTTCAGTTCCCTTGGATCCGCCGCTTCTTTCTTTACAGGCAATAGCAACTTTTCACTAAAAACATTTAAAGAATGGATTGCCAAAGAAATTATGGTGAATGAGGCACCACTTGCACAGGATATATCCACAATTATCCCAAATGAGTTGGAAATGTCTACGAGTGGAGGAACCAAATGGAAAGATGAATTCGTAATGGAGACTGCAAATAATTTCGTCGATTCAATGGAAAAATTAGCAAAATCAAGTGACTGGCCTTCTACTAACGACGAAGAATACAGCTTGCTTTCGGCACTATTAGATTTTGCCCTACTTCCAACCTTTTCTTTCCCAATTGATGTCTGCACTTTTGCGGTTTTTGACGACAGTTATAAACAAAGCAGACTCAAAACAAAATATTCTATCGAACAAGATTTAAAGCAAGCCTTGTCTGAGTATGTTCCAAGTCGTCAGATCGTAGTAGACAAAAAGACTTATACTTCTTATGGTTTATACATTCCTTTTGCCGTAAACAAGATGGACAGGGCAACGAAAATTGAATGGGAGACTCTTGAATGGTTAAATTATTGTCCCAGATGTGGCACTATATTGTCCGAGAAACAAGAAGATTTATCCCAATCTGATTCAAAGTGCATAGTTAGTAAGTGCGGATCACGAATCAAGTCCATCAGGATATACAAACCGGATGGTTTCTCACCAGAAGTAAAAAACAGGAAAGTTGAAGAAGGAGAAAAGAAAGAAGATGATAGAATTTATGCTCAACCAGCTAGATTCCCCTTATCAACCAAAGAGGCTGATACGGTCTTACCCACAAAATCATTTGGAACAAAACATGGGGTAGGATACTACGGGCGTAACAAAGAGTTGGAAGTTGTAAATTTTGGCCCTAACGACGAGGGTTTCATTGTTTGCAGAAAATGCGGGGCCATAGGTGACAAAGAGTTTGTGTCCAATTCGCATAATCGTCCTTACCCCATATTCAACAAAGGAGCAATGATATCCAACAAATGTTCAGGTAGTATTCCTGCTGTAACATCATTCGGTTTTTCGTTTCACTCAGACATTACTGTGTTCAGAACTAAGTTCACTGGTGATATGATGATAGAATATAACGAGTCATGGTTTAACGCAGCTTGTCAATCACTCTCTGAGGCATTTGTGATTGGTGCAACTAGAACGCTCATAATAGATCCAAGAGAACTATCTGGTAACTATAGAGTAATAGGTCCAACTGAAGATGACGTGAGGGAAGGGATAACAGGATACGTTGAATTCTTTTTATATGATACAACATCTGGCGGGGCGGGCTTCGCTGGAAGTGTTTATAACAGGTTTGAACAAGTACTAGAAACCACAAGAACATTACTTCAAGAATGTATGTGTGAACAATCTTGTCCTTCATGTCTTAGGACTTATGCAAATAAGATATGGCATGAAAAACTAGACAGAAATTTAGCTCTCGATCTTTTAAACTATATACAAACTGGAAATATTCCCTTCCCGAATAAGGTCAGGGCTAAAATTTTCATCGACAGACTAGAAAAAACCCTGAGACTGATGAACGGTAACCTAAGAACAGAACGGCAGAATGATGCCACGGAATTCACGGTAATAGCAAATGGAAAGCATGTTAAAGTAATAATCAAATCATGTTTGACGCAGAACCACCATTCAACATCTACTACAGTATATGCCTCTGACTTCGAATTGTTGCACAATCTCCCTACAGTTGCTGGTAAAATAATTGCCCGATTAATTTAAATTTAGATCAAGAAGATTAGTATGTTACGCAAGTCATGGTCATTCAGCAAATATCTGGCATTTGAGAATTGCCCGAAAATTCTGTGGTTTGAAGAGAACTCAAAATCTCATACTAGAAATCTCATTCCGTTGTACTCTTTGATAGGAACTTCAGTACACGAAGCAATATCTTTCTTTGTTGATAGTTGGTCTAAGAGTAATATAGTATCACCTAAAGAAGTAAAGAAAACTGGCGTCGATTTCATTAAGTACGTTTGGAAAAATAGAAATCAAACAATCATAGAATTCTTTAACGGTACTGAGATGGATGATTCTTTTGTTGTGAGATTTGAGAGTTCGGTTAGCACACTAATAGATAATTTTTTCCTTTATATTTGGCCCACTTTCGTAAATGAGGAGTATGTTACACATGAAAGACTTTTTACTTTTAGTCTCAAAGACTATAAAATCTTGGTAAAACCAGATCTTGTAACGAAAGATGCATCTGGAAATATTGTAATAACTGATTGGAAAACAAGCACGACCCACGATGATTCTGCCGAATCCTTTCAGGTGTCAACATATGGCTTATGGGCTACCCGTCATTATAATATAGAGCCAGAAAGAGTTATATTACAAGATATTAACTTAAGAACTGGCAGAAAGATCAGAGATAAATACTCCAATACGAAAGAGGGAGAAACCCTAAATATGATAAAATCTCAGATTGAGAAACTTAATACTATTTCTCAAGAGGAGGTCCCACCAGCAAAACCAGAACAAAACAAATGCAAAAGGTGTATTTATCTTAAGATATGTGAGGATGGAATCAGAGTGACCAAGGAAACCTGAAGCTATATTCTATGAATAAGGTTATTATCGAAATGATAAGAAAAGCTTGAATGTATTGGATTAAAAGAATGAACGCATGTGTCGAATGACAGTCAGAAAAATCAAACAATTTGTTTTGAGCTTGACTTCTACATAAGGAGCATTAGCATTGTTTCATTCAAGCCACCATAGAGAAATGATTAAATAAATGTTTAAAGCTAAATCAAAAAATAATGGCAAAATTTGACTTTGTTGATACGTTCCTAAAACCTCTATAGACACTATAATTCCCCCATGATCTTTGCATCAAGCACGAATATTTTGGAACCATTTATTTTTACCGGGTTTAAATCCATCTGATCAATCAAATTTCCTCCTGCTTCTCCAATGGATGATATTTTAATCAGGAATTCTATCAAATCATTTCTGTCAATTTTATGTCCCCTGAAAC
>JAKAUD010000183.1 GCA_021827885.1 Thermoplasmata archaeon
GAAGATAGAATAATTCATTAATGGTCAGCATCCCTTCCTTGTGCGGAAGCATCAGTTCATACCTGCATTTATTTGTGAGGTATTCATATTTCAAATCAATCGGTTTGTTACTTTGTAAGGTCATAAGGATTTCATAGGATTTCAAATACTTCTTTAGAACGTTCCTTATAGCACTGGAATAATTCTCAACATTTTCGAGATCACCATGGCTTTCGCTGGTATGAATCCTGTATCCTGTCAGTACTCGAGAATCCAGCAACAGCTCTCCCCCGGACAGAGCAGACAAATAGAATATAAAGACATCCTGCAGACCATCAATATTTCTTAAAGCTTGCGCATATTTAGTCAGTAAGTCACGCCTAACCGCAATTGAGCTCATATTTATGTCCCCGCTAAGAGTCTTTGCCGTCTTCACGTATGTATGAGATCTTCCATTTCTTAAGATAACCAGGCTCTTTGGATGTCTGTGCCTATGATCCTGTATCTTCAAAGAACTTGAATCTATTGAATCAAATGCATTATGATAATATACAAGGCTAGGTACAGAGGTTATAGTTTTGAGAATCGTTGATAGTTTGTCAGGATAAAAAATGTCATCATCATCAAGGAAGGCTACGTATTGCCCTCTTGTTTGAGAGATAGCATTTACAATCATCGTACCGATACTTACGTTCCCTTCCAGAATCGAAAAAACACCATTCTTTGAAAGAAATAGATCAATGTCTTTATCCTCAAAATTTTTTGTGACCAGAACTTCATATTTCTCACGCGAAAGGGTCTGTTGTAAAACGGAATTGACGCTTTGAATAAGAAATCTCCGCCTGTTGAAGCACATAATAACAACAGAAATCTGTATCGTGTTTTCTGCTTCTTTGGTCATTAAAACAAAATGATGAAGTAATTAATTATTTTTGGTGATAAGTCTCCAAGATTCATAGTATGGAAGCATACAGGTCATTTACTCTTCTTTTGAATTTATCAAATGCGAAATACTTTGCTCTGTTTAAACCCTGGACTGAAAGATTTTCTCCATCCGCAATGGCTTCCTTGATTCCACTAATGCATCCTTTCACAGTAGGTTCAACAAAAACAGCAGCATCTTCACACACTTCTCGAGAAATCTCTGTATCAGCGGCCACTACTGGCAATCCACTGGACATGGCTTCAAGCATAGGAATTCCAAAGCCCTCATCTAGCGATGGGAATAGTAAAACGTCGCTCAAATTGTATATCTCATTTATTCGATCAGGGGGGACATCTTTTAGATAGGTGCCAAAGCCCAGGTTTATCCCTATTCTAAGTAATACGTATTCTTCCCCGAGGGAAAGCGCAGTTTGTCGAATTACATCATTGTTTTTATTCGGGGCAAATCCAGCTACAGACAGGACAATCTTCTTGTCTAGTGGCAAACCCCACAACTTCCTTAATTCCTGTTTCGTATGAAGTTTAAAGAAATGTTCAGAAGCTACTGGATAAATTACCTGTATGTTCCCGTCGAACCCATAGTTTTCAAGGTCGTTCTTAACGTGGTTTGACACAGTTACAATGTGATTAAATCTCTTAAATTTAGCAAGATTTTTTACAAGAAAACTTGGCGTTCTATACATAGACTTAAATTCATTTTTCAGCGGAATTATATCATGAATGGTGGCTATTTTTGGGTCCCGGAGGAGGACAGGTGTGGTTTCTTCATCAAAATAGTGCAATATGGCATCATCCGTTAAGTGCGAGGAAAGTTGTGAGTAGAAACTGCGGAATGCTAGCCGCTGAAATCTTGTATTCATTTCCCAGCCAGTTCCTAATGGAAACTTGAACCCGTATACCTTCTCCCCGTAGAATTGTCTCGTAGATTTCTTATTATCAAAAATAAGACTGTAAACCTTTGATTGTCCGTTAAAGGCTGATACAAAGTTTGAAAGGTGCGTTCCAACGCCTCCATAAAAGGAATAGCTGGTGATAAAAACAACTTCCCGGGAAACCAATAGATGTGATTTTCCCAATTCATATATATATTTCTCTCTTTTTACGTTCTCGCAAGTCGCTTCTTTTATTGAAAATGAACTCTAATACTGCGAACAAAGCGTGAAAAAAAATTTGGAGGTAAAGGTTACTTATAAATCAAGAGTCTCTATTACGCCACAACACCATTTTGATGGTTCTTAAAATCGAAAATGGCATCCGATCAATTCCGAAGATCAACAGTTTTGTTCTCAGCGGCAAAATCTCGCTTGATTTTATGTATCTGTCAAATATATGTATCCTCTTGTTTGAATATTTTGCATTTAATATGATGTATATATTAGAAATGGTATCTGAGTCAAAGGCTTTTTTAAGTATATGTTGAGTGTATCCTATGTTTTCTAAATACTCAAGAGCCTTAATGTGGTCCAAATATATGTAGTTCCAGAAATTTTTCTCGCTTGGTCTTAGATTTGCCCTGTTCAGTACAACCGGTTTGCAGATAAAAATGCCGCATTTCTCAATTATCGCTTCATAGAACATTGCAGTAGGGAACCATATATTGCCATATAAAACGAACTTTGTGTCCTCGTACTTAGGAATCAAGTCCTGAAGTAACTTTGTTCTAATCACCATAGAAGATATATAACCATGATATGCTTTCTTTCGAAGGTCGACCAGAAGAGTTCCACTTTTTCCAAGGGGATATTCTTTATCCTCACTGCATAGTATGTTCTTGTTAAACTTTGCCACTTTCAGGGATGTATCGTATGGGACAGAATTCAGAATGATGAAGTCATAACCACTTTTTAGTTTTTCAGTCACTATGTCAATGCTGTTCTCCTTAACTGCATCGTCATCACCTAATAACCATATATAGTCCGTTTTTGCCATCTTTATAACATTCAAGATATTCAAGTAAAGGCCAAGATTTGTGGAATTTTTATTGTACTCAATATTGTTATACACTTTCTTATATTCTGATACAACAGTCTGCGTGTTATCTTTGGAGTCATTATCCGACACATAGATGGGAAAATTGTAGCTTAAGACCTCTCGAGTCACAGTTCTTAAACACTCACTTAGTTCCGTTTCTCTGTTATAGGTTGGTATGCAGAAACCAATAAGATTTTTATCAATGTTTTTCATAAATTTCCTCTACTGATCTCTGATACTCTCCGATCTGTTCATTGGTTAACTTTTCGACATCATTTGAATTATAGTACGCTTTATACCATTGAACAGTTTTCATGACAGCAGTCTCATAATCGTATATCTGTGTCAATCCCAGTTTTCGTCTCGCTTTGTTTGCATCCAGTTGTAGAACATTAGATTCCTTTGCGCTGCTATCCCTATAAACCTCATAGCTCCCACTTTCCCAATATTGTATAAACTTTTCCGTTAGATCTTTGACAGTATAATGCATGTTACTAGGTGGACCCATGTTCCAGTTTCCCGCAAATTTCCTATCATACCACATTTCCTTTGCTAATTTCATCATGCCGGAAACAGGTTCTAAAACGTGTTGCCAAGGTCTCTCAGAATCCGGGTTCCTTATCTTTATAACTTTGTTGTTGGTTACGCCTTCGACTATATCCGGTATAATCCGGTACTTTCCCCAATCGCCGCCACCGATAACGTTTCCCGCCCTGACAGTTGAAACCCTTACGTCCATTTCAGAAAAGTAAGACTCCCTGAAAGAATTCACTACAATATCCTGACACGATTTGCTCGCGCTGTACGGGTCCCTCCCGCCAATTGGATCATTTTCCCTGAACAAGTGGCTACGCTCATTATTTTTGTAAACCTTGTCACTGGTCATCGCAACTATTACTTTTATTGAATCAATCTTTCTAAGTATGTCAAGGAGATTCACGGTTCCTAAAACATTGATAGCAAAGGTTTCTCTGGGATGTTCATAGGATTGGAGAACAATAGGTTGGGCAGCAAGATGAAAGACTATTTCTGGTTGAAATTTTACAAGCGTATTTCGCAGCTTGATAGCATCAAGGACGTCTCCTCTAACATCGTGAATTTTCTTGTCAAGACCCAATAAGGAATACATATTTGGTATAGACGGTGGATCCAAAGCATATCCGTTTAAATCAGATCCCAGAATGCTTAGCCACTCTCCTATCCAGGAGCCTATAAATCCGGTGTGTCCAGTTATTAGTATTTTTTTCCTTTTATAGAAATTGACAAAAGACATTACACGCACCTATACCTATTTCACATTTTAAATGGAGTTCTGTATTCATTCATTCTTATCAATGTCTTGTCCCTTTCGGACACTATCGGTGACTCTATGTTCCAGTCATAATCAAAAGAATCATATCTTATTCCGCTTTCATTGGGTTGATAATAAACAGAATCTAAAAAGTAAATTACCATAGTGCCTTCTTCGAGGGAACGAAAGCCATGCGCTACGCCGTTTGGAATAAAAATAGATTTACCATCATTCTCACCCAAATCAATTGATAAATGCTTTTGATAAGTATTAGAGTTTATTCGCAAGTCAAGCAGGACGTCTATTATCTTACCTTTTATGACATGTACTATTTTCTTCTGTTCATTAGGTGGCGTTTGAAAATGCATTCCCCTAATGACATTCTTTTTAGAGTATGAATAAAGTATTTCAGCAATTTTCATTTCGATACCGTTGCTTCTGAGTTCATCGCTGCTATATGGCTTATACAAGAAGCCTCGTTTATCAGTATGCAAGTCCGATTTGATTAATTTTGAACCAATTATCTGGAGATCTTCGACTTTCATGCTTATTTACCTTTGTAATATTCTATCGTTTCTCTTAACCCATCATAAATGCTGAACGCCGGTTTCCATTTTAAAACCTTAGCAGAAACATCGGTATCTATATCTAAAGATTGTATTCGATCCATTTCCTCCATCTCGATCTTTCCCCAATTAGCATCAATGCTCCTTCCTAAAATGGTTTCGATGACAGAAACTATTTCCCTTATGCTGTATGACTCTTTGCTCGCTATGTTGACACGAAGACTATTATTCTTTTCATCTTTCTTTACATCTAGTGCCTTTATAAATGCATTTGCTATATCATCTACATATACCATGTTTAGCCTCTGAAATCCAGCAGTCAGATCAATGTTTTCATTGTTGATAGCCCGATTGATGATATAAGGAATCAGCTTCTTTTCATCATCTTTTTTACCATAAGGGGTAAACAGTACAAGATTCAGGGTGTTAAATTCAAAGTGAGATGAATAATATTCCATAATCTTCTCAAAGGAATTTTTGGTAGCCGCATACAGATTTCTTGCTACCAGCGGTGTGTTCTCATCGATATGAGAAGAATCTAACCTATATTGAAAATAAGATCCTGCGTTAACAAACACAGGTACTCCGTTTAACCCAGAGAGTTCCAGCAACTTGGTCGGAAGCGCAAGGTTTGTTTCAATCAATTTGTCGATGTCATAATAAGAGTTTTTTTTGACATAATACGCTGCCAAGTTGATAACCCCATCAATGTTTTCCTTAGCAAAGATGTCGCTCAACGGAGTATTATCAATATCATATGAAATGACATCTTTAATCAATTCTGTGATCCTCCAGGTATTTGAGAAGCTCCTCTTTAGCAGGACAGGAACATCCTTGTTTTCAAGAAGAGTCGCGATTACATGACTGCCGATAAAACCCGTACCGCCGGTAACTAAAATCTTTCTATTCATTCCAGAGTCTCCATGGTGCTTTTCTGGATGACCAAAGATCGTTTAGAAGTCTCTTTTCCCTCAAGGTATCCATCGGTTGCCAGAATCCATTGTGTTTAAACGCTGCCAGTTCACCCTTACTTGAGATGATCTCCAACGGTTCCTTTTCCCAAATTGTACTATCGTCTTCGATGAAATCGAAGACACCTGGCTCAAGAACAAAAAAGCCACCATTGATCCAGAAATTGTCTCCTGCAGGTTTTTCGACAAAAGAAGTTAGATTGCTAGAGTCGTTTATCAATAGAGACCCAAATCTTCCGGCCGGTTGTACAGCAGTGACAGTAGCCAGTTTCCCGTGAGATTTATGAAAACTCGCCAGTTTATTTATATCAATGTTGGAAACCCCATCTCCATAGGTCATCATGAAGGAGCCATCCTCTAGATATTTTCTGGCTCGCTTCATTCTTCCTCCCGTCATAGTGTTTAACCCGGTATCAATCAAAGTAATATTCCAAGGTTCTGTTTCTGTCCTTTCGTATCTAATACTATTATGCTGGAGATCGATAGTCAAATCTGATTTATGCAGGAAGTAATTTGCAAAATATTCCTTTATGATATAACCTTTATAGCCAAGACAAATTATAAAATCATTATAGCCAAAATAGGAGTAAATTTTCATTATGTGCCACAAAATCGGATAATCTCCAATTTCAACCATGGGTTTCGGCTTTACGTCCGTTTCTTCACTTAATCTGGTTCCATAACCGCCCGCCAAAATTACTACTTTCATTTTTACAACCTCATTAGCTTTATGTTGGATAAAAGGATATTTCAGGGATAAACACGACGGTTCTTACATCCCTTCCAAATATATTTTTCAGTGCTCTAATTATTTCGCCTTTAATGTTCCATGCAAATATAATTATTAATTCAGGATTGAGCCCCTTGAGTTCTTCTGGGGAAATCACCGGTATTCCCACTCCGGGCAAGAATTTCCCTTGTTTAGTTGAGCTTTGATCTGCAATTGCAGCAATGCTTGAGGGAGTAAGGCCAAGATAATTAGTCATAACAGTTGCCTTTGCTGAGGCTCCATATCCAGCCATAGGAGTGCCTTTAATGCGTTCATTGTTTATGATTTCCATAATTTTCTGTTTTCGTGTTTCTACCAAATCGGGGAATGATCGGAATCGCTTTAGTATTTTGAAATATCCGCCTTCCTTTTTCAATAAATCATCCACGGATTTGTCGATACCTTTCACGCCTTGAAAAGCTACAAAAGTCCTAAGCGAACCTCCTTGTGACTTTACAAGCTCCACTTTGTACGTTTCCAGGCCCATGCGTTTTAACATATTGGAAAAGGTTGTGAAATTAAAATAAGAAATATGTTCATGGTAAATCTGGTCAAATGCATTATTAGAAATTATAGACTCAAAGTAATAAAACTCCATAACAATTGATCCAAACGGTTTCAAGATTTTTTTGCAATTATTTAGAAATGCCATTGGGTTTTCTACATGCGTAATTATATTTGTTCCAGTAATCAGATCGGCTTGTCCAACAGAAGAAAGAATAATTTCAACTGCCTCATCAGAAAAGAAGCCATTAATGGTCCTAACACCATTAGCATTCGCCAACTCGCAAGCCGGTTTTGATGGGTCCAAACCAAGTACATTCATATCTCTATTCTTAAAAAAGGTCAACAGGGTGCCGTCATTGGAAGCAATATCAAGTATCGTAGAACCCTTAACTGGACGGCATGTCTCAATGCACGAATCTGCAAACTGTTCCATATCAGAACGAGTTTCTGAGCTTATTCCAGTTAGATAAGTATTTTCAACAAACAGTTCTTCTGGGGGAACTAATTGAGTTAGCCATACATAAAGGCAGTTATTGCATATTTGAAGTGAGAGATCATATTTCTTTGCAGAGAATGCTGTGATGGCATCCTTCTTTAGATCATTTGCGGGAGGCTGGTTACCTAGGGAAATAAGATTTGTCGTATCTATGCTATCACAAATCGGGCAGTTAATTTTTTTCACATTACTGCAACTTTTTGGATTATTTTAACTCTATTCTGTTCGTTGTAGATTCTGTTTCCAGTTAACTAAGCTCATGCCTTTTCTCCCATTCAGGGATGTGTGTCATTTTTCAATTGCTGGGAAATTTTTGTAACATAGGAGCTTTGTGAAGTCTTTTTAATGTATTATTGAGTTCCATTTTTGAATTCACTGAGTGAATATTACAACGCTCACAACTTTATCTCCCGCGAACTTAATTTAAACAAGATACGTGGTTAATGTAGAAAAATGACACTTTCAACAGCAAGTAATGGATGATTAGGATCAATGGTAGCCTATATCACCAGAAAAGTGGGACAAGTTTACCATTACCGTGGTGATTCCTTAAAACAGGAACAATGTTTTTGATAATAGTATATAATTAAAATGTATTTTCCCTCTACCCCGATTAATCCTTGGAACAGATGGTAAGGTTTATCTGGTGGGGTGCAGAATCTAACAATATATGAAGGGTAACACTGAAGATAAAAAGAATGCTTTCAGTCCAGAATGCACTTCAACGACTGTGTTGCATAACTCCTATCTTTGCCCCATCATATCACTACACGTTTCAAAAAAGTCTGTATTCTCTCGGATAAATTTGAGTTGTGGCACAGTAGAATTGTAGTAGTATTATTACTACAGTGGCGTACCAGAATATATGGCAAAAACCCTTAATACGCAGGGTTCCGGAATTTTGTAGTGTTATACACAGGCGAAGTTAGGATAACTACCAATATGTCCTTGTATTTTCCCTCTTCATGTTATAATAGACCGGCTTCATTCCTACTTCCAGAATCATGTTATTCGTTCCTCTAGCGTTGATGATCTCGCTTATGACTTTTCTGGAACCTGAGAAATAGTGCTGTAATTCCTCAACGGAATTAATATCTCCATGTAATCGTATACCTTGTCCGAATATACCCTCTTTTCACGTCCTGATATAAGATTGTTGAGTCGAGTGGCCTCATGGCTGTGCTCTGTTGTGAGTGAAAAGCGAGATGCCATGATTCTCTCAGTTTCAGCTGATAAATGGAGCATTGACCACCCCCTCCTCTTTACCCCTTTGTTGGGCATTCAGCCCCCTCTTATGGTTATTTTAAAGCCTGTTGAATCTTTTGCTAACTGAGGATGCTGGATACATGATCCATTAGAATATACTTAGATATGTTTCCAGGGGTCTGATGATGTAAAGAACACTGCCCTTATTCTGGCAAGAGTCTCAATGATCCTATTCTGTAAGGAGAAGAGCCTTCCGTATATCTATCTGTTATGTTTCTACAGATCAAACCTGTAATCGCCGGTATCCTTCATGAGTCTGACAAGTGATTCGTTATGGGGTATCGTATTCTTTCATTATCCTTCTCTTTCCATGAGCAATTGCGTTGTTGTCTGGCAGTAACAACGCCCATCCTATTTTCAGGAATAATTATTGCTTGGGCTATGCAAAACCGTTAACATTAACTTAAAATTTATATCCAACCATAATTAATATGGTGAAATGTTTACAGAGAAAGTCACTGTCGTTTTGGTTGCCTATAAAAGAAAAGATTTTATCGTCGAAGCCATAAATAGCGTTTTGGCACAATCACTTGACAAATCATTGTATGAGCTTATAGTGGTTAAGAATTTCATAGACGAGGATATAGATCATTTTATATCAGAACATAACATAATTTGTATCAACAGCGATATTACAGGGCTTGGAGGAAAGTTATATCAAGCTATTTCAAACTCGAATGGAAGTATCATATCCTTCTTGGAAGACGATGATTTATTTTTAAGTAATAAGCTTGAAGAGATCGTGAGAATATTCTCCAGCAACCGTGACACTTTATTCTACCACAATTCAGCAGAATATATAGACAGTACGGGGAGAAAAATCGATAAAAAGCGATCTGACCCGGGGTTTAATATTTCATGTATGTCAATAAAACGAGAAGCGATATATTTGGAATGTTTAAAAAATGTTAGAGACTCGGTCGATCTTTTTTTATTCTGCAACGGAGAAGATCAAGGAAATGGTGCGCACTATTACGACAGCTCAGTGTTGACGTTTTATAGAATGCACAATAGTTCGTCAAACACTCTATCGTGGTCGTTTGATGATTATTTAAATACTTATCTAGATCGACCACAAGTTTTCACAGAAGATATTGAAATTATGTTTAAATGCATGAAATCCAGAACTGTAAAATGTATGTTACGAGACAGGCTAATCAGATATAAAATAGAATATGTTTCAGCATTATTAGTAAAAGGCGAAAAAACAACATACGATATCTCTATTCGTGATATAATTCGTTGGTTAATCTACCCCTATCATCTTAATTCAATCCGAAAGTACCCTGTCAAGCTTCTATTTGCAGTTGAGCGTTATACTCCTATTAGGGTTAAGCGATCTATTATCTATCGTTTTTACTTGCGTGATACCAAGGTAAAAAGGAAAATATTGCAATAGAATAGCTGAATGTTTCCTATGATATCTCCTTGCAGGAACCTAAGTTATAATGGCGCTTATTTTTGGGTAGTAAACAACGTCTTTGTGTCTATGTATTTCTTCAGAACGCCGTTTTCGCTGAATCTATCTTTGTGGTTTATCTTTTTCTTATACCCCCATTTTTTTTGCAAGTATACCTACCCTTTACTGGGAATAAACACATAACAGTTTTGCCTTGAAAAAAACGTTTCAGGACTCAGCTGCCGTTTACATCTATTAGCAGACACTAAAGTTTAATGGCTCCATATATAATGGAGCATTTGTTTACCTACACTATCTATCCTTGATCAGATTGACGCTGTTTATAAATTCATGGACATTGTTACCATATAAATATCCCGTCAACGTAAGCAGGTCATCCTTATCTAGTTCCCACCATTTTGATACAAGCAACATCTCTATTTCGTGTGGGTCGAACCTAGTCTTTATAACTTTCGCCGGATTTCCTACCACAATAGAATAAGGCGGTATGTCCTTCGTCACTACCGCTTCGGCTCCAATTATTGAGCCGGTCCCTATTTTCACTCCGTCCAGAATTAAGGCTCCCAATCCAATCCAAACATCGTTGCCTATGGTAACGCCCTTCGACGGTTCGTTATCTTCATCAACTGTTAAACCAGAGAATTTCTTTTTGATTGGATAGGTTATAATCCCTTTATGGTGGTCGCCTCCAATGACTATGCTTATTTCACTTATAGAGCAGTATCTGCCTACAGACAAATAACCAGATTTCTGGTAGGAATAAACATGAATGTTTCCGTAGCTATATTCTCCTATATCATATTCCGGAATTTCATATGGAAATGAAAGTGTTATATTCCCGATCCGCACCCTCGGTATTTTGTATAATAGACTAGCGGCATGCAATAAATTCCCAATTCCCTTCTTAAGTGACATATCAATCGTTGCAAAGAGTATAAATGGAACGTTTTAACAGTTTCTATTCATGCATTTAATTTTTGTTAGTGGAGGTTTTGAATATCTTGAGGCGTCCATACTATGGTTCTGGATCCAAGTAAATAATGGAGAAAGTATCGAGTAGGTCAACTGACCAGTCATATTTTCACGATGAAAAGGATATTCTTTTATTTTAGTAAACAAAGCCTGATTTTAAGCTCTCCGCAATTGCCCATGTAACATCAGGAGTTCATAAGAAAGTTATCTGTTTACTATTAACTCAGGAAAAGTATATATAAGATGTAGCAAGTATGTATATGATTAGCATGGTAAGGGATAGAAAAAAGCTGCTGATTGCAGTTTTTATCGCTTCCATAATGATCCTGTCCTCCCTTTTTGTTTTGGCA
>JAKAUD010000068.1 GCA_021827885.1 Thermoplasmata archaeon
TTTTGGAATTAGGCGCCGAAAGAAAAGGAAGACCAGTTCCAAGAATGGACGCAATTGTGGCATCAATTGCCATAAATAACGGCTGCTCACTTTATACTCTGGATGAACATTTTGAAGTTTTTACTGACAGAGGCCTCAAGCTGTTCAGGTAAATGGACTATTATTAAAAATACAGATAATTCAATCGAGTGCGTTGCAGGATCGAACGCTACTATTTCCCCCCGCAATAGCCCCCATCCACCCTTCCCCTTCCCCGGGCCTGTGAAGCTCCAGGGCTAAGGGTTAAGGTAAGTTAAGGCGGGTTAAGGTTGGGGTCAGGGCTGGGCCCGGGTTCTTCTTCGGGGGCTGGCTCCCCTGCCTCTGCGGGGGGCGGGGGTGTGCTGTCCTCGAATTGTATCTGGTCGGCGAAAAAGTAGTCCTTCCCCTTCCCATCCCCGAACTCCCCTTCCGGCGTTATGACGTATTTGACCCCTCTGATCTCATACTTCTGTGTCTTCTTGTCGTATGCCATGATGATCCCCCTCATCCTGTACCCGTACCTGTAAGAACCCTTGAAATTTACCCTGCCTCCTGATTTGTCCCAGCGGGTCCCCGTTGCCTTTCTCCCTATCCATTCCATTCAGATCCCCTCCCTCTTCATCTTCCCTCTTCCCTGCCTATACTGCCATAACTGAATGATATACCTTCTTCTATTCCACAAGAACGAGAACGTTATGATGTCTGAATACGCTAATCCTAAAGCTATCAAGATAAATGACATGGAAAAGATATGAACTATTGAGTTCATCATAATATCGGCCCCTCCCATCGTTGAAAAAATTATTCCCATCAAGATAGCCGTTTTCATCAAAAACTCCCCTCTTTTCTTGTATCTACAAACTCTTTTTCTCTTGTACCTCTTGTCATGGACTCTTCTCTTCTCTTGGACACTTCCCTGCTCTTTGTTATCATCAAAAAATACAACATTGAAGAAGTGAAGAGATGTGGTTGGAGAAGTGCAAACTTCCTGGAATAATAAGGATAGCGCCTCATGGTTTCTTCCTGGAAACAACGTGGGGGTAGAACTTCGATAAGAAGTTCGTAGGGGCGTAAGCCCCTGGACAACACTTGAAGGCACCTGGAGAACCTTTGAATCCTTGAAGGTGAAGACGAATAAGCGATGGCGGGGGTAGACCTATGATAAATAGGTCGTAGGGGTGTGAACCCCTGCTGCGTGAAGCCCTCCTTGATGCTTCCCCCGGGGTAGCCCCGCTGCGTAAAGCCCCTTGCACAAACACATGGAGGGTAGCGCCTCATAGCCCCTCCCCTTTTGGTTCCCCTGCCCGGGGTAGAGCTGTCATGACAGCTCGTAGGGGTGTGAACCCCTTAGGCGAAGGCATTGGCAATATAGACGACTCGCTCAGATCCATTGCCCCTCCCCTGTGTTTGATTCAGATTTCATTTTTTCTATCTCTTCCTGGAACTCGAGTGCTTTGTCTGCGAGAAAATTAACCGCAGAATCGAAACTCGGTTCCGGATCTTTGTTGTGGTAGGCAATATAAAAAAGAATTGCACGTCTATAAGTACGTATATCAACTGTAGGCCTCGTAATTCCTCGCATTCCGTTTGGCATATCCATAATCAAACTCATTTCATCTCACCTCCTTTCCCTGTCTTGGCGCTCCTTGATATACCGTAATCTAAGGTCCTGATAAGCACATGCAGGACATATGGCTACTCCATGTTCAAGATCGTGTAATGGTAACTTATCGTCGCATACTATGCAATGCTCGTCGTCTACCACTCGCTCACATGAAGCGCATAACACAGAGTTATCTTTCAGTTCGTCTGGAGACAACTTGTGTCCACATCTCATGCAATACTCATCAAGATTCGGTATTGTTGCCATATATCCTCAACCTTCTTTAATCGGGATTGAATCCGATCCTCCTCATATATGCCTCATGCGCGTCCCTGATATACTTCAATTTCCCGGCGCTGATGGTTCCCCTGAGGTAATCCTTGATGTCGTCCCATACCCGTGGCTCTATCATGTCAAGTTCAAACACTCCGCTGTCGCCGATCGGGTTATACCCGCCATCCCGATCCGCTATCCCTAAATGCCTCTCTCCTACGTGCATCCATTCTAGGATCGTTCCTGTCTGCTCCAGGTAATCGTACTGGATCCGGACATTTTCTCTGTCAGAAGAATAAGATCTCTCCCCCTCTGCCCCTGACCTTCCGTGATACTTAATCTGATCCGCTGTCCTCGAATCGAGAAACTCTCTCACGATCTCCTCTGTGCCTCGGTTCAGGTCCCGGTGCAGCTTGATCCTGCATGCCCATGCCTTCTCCCCTCGACTCCGGTCGGCGCTGATACCGATCCTCACCTGGATCGTAGTCGTTGCTATCGTTTCAGTAGCCATACTCACTCGCCCCCGTTCCTCTTGTAGAGTTCCTCTTCTTTCAATACCCTCTCGTAATATTCCATTTTCTCTCTCCTGCGTTTTGCAATCAAGTTCATGATCCTCACGATTTCTGAAGAATAAGATGGCAACAGTATATTTCCTTCCCTTTCATCTATTTTCCTCTCAAGATCCCGGATCTCTTCCTGGAATAATGATTCTGCCGTTACTCCCCCGTTCACGCCGTAAGGATCACCGTGCTGCTCATAGTACCTTTCACATCTCTTCAGTCTGTCCTCAAGTACTTCCAATTTGTTGTCCGGTGCTGCCTCTTGTTCCATTCCAATAGTGATTGCTGTCTTTCTTATTTCATTCATACATTTTTCGCCCCAGACATCATCCCCGGGGATGACGTTTCGCCCGAACTTCCCGGGCTCGTCAGTGGGTTCATTTTCTTTTTCATTCACATCTTCTCATTCCCCTTCACTACATAATCATAGTCTAGCATATAAGCCTTTCTATACCAAAGATATATATAGTATGAGCAAATTCTAAACGTTCTTCCGGCCGGCTATTCCGTCTTCCTCAAACACATTCTGATAACCTCTTTTTTGCTTCTCTTTTCTCTCCCCTTTTCCCGCATTGAAGTTCTGGAAAAGAACGAAAATGCTGTTTTGATAATTTCATCAGATATCACTGGTGTTGCTATTGCTGTTAACACTGATGTTCCCATTCATCTGTCATCATCAAAAGATAATCAAAAGAATAACAGGATAAGTCAAGAGAGAAATAAGGAGAGAAGGAGTTAGGAGAGAGAAGAGTTGGAGTGAAGAAGTGAAGAGTGAAGGTAAGCGGGGGAAGCTCCATGACTGGCGGGGGCTGAATCACGGTCGAGGATCCTTGATCGGAAGAATATGCCTGCGGGGGTAGACACGCGAAGCGGGTCGTAAGGGGCTTTGCCCCTGGACAGCACTGCGTTAGCCAAGACAGAACCCGCTGATGAGCGGGTTCGCGTAAGCAACAATTTCCCGCTTATAAGCTGATTGGGGCGGGAAAGTTGTAGCGTTTGGGTGTTTGGACTAGCGAATCAGCGGGTTCGTAAGCAAAACCTTTCCCCTGGGCGAATCAAAAGGGATTAACAGCACTGCGCAGCAGCTTCCGTGGGGGTAAACCTGCTATTGCAGGTTGTAGGGGGTGTAAACCCCCTGTACAATAACCAGGATGCCCTCCCCTCCTTCCCCTGGGCTTCCCTAAGCTTCCCCTAAAGCCTAAGCCTGAACCCGCACCTGGACAACTGTTAACCGGTCGGGGTAAGGCCCCGGTGTGAAGGGGTAAAAAGGTAGCGAGCGGTAGCGAGCGATAGGGGGGTGAACTATAAAAATAAGAACAAAAATATATATTAACAACTACTCAAGAACTCGATCTCTTTCCCAAAAAATAAGTAAATGAACACTCACTATGCAAACACATATCCCGATTTTACACGTTCCCCAAGCAAGTTGAAAATGGTCACTACCACTCCCCATCCCCCCTTGGACATCTCCCCTCGTCCGATTAATATTCTACGATTTATATATCTCACTTGCCTCAATACTTTCTTCTACACTTTACGCATGAAGTTCTGCTTGGCTTTCGGATCTGAACTCGTCTTCTTGTAGTTCCTAATCTCCTTCGCCAATTCTTTTTGCGTGTTTATCTTTAAGTCAACAGTTTCACTTGACTTCATCACGACTTAATTTTATTCAACGTACATTTAAAAAAGAATTAGAGGGGTCAAAAGGTGAAGACGTGGGATTGTATTAACCCTCTTGCTTCAATTGCCGTGTCTTTGATGCTAACATCTGCTTGAATAGATCTCCCCTCGTCCTGATGGTGAAAATACCGGGGTTGCCTGAAAAGGTTACAAACCCTTCTATCGTCTCTGAGAAATTGGGTTCAAAAATAACGTTCTCCTTTCCGGCAGTACCCTGGTTGTCATTTGTCTCTATGTTTCTGGTGTGAACCATGAAGTGTCCTTTCTTGACTTCCCGGGGTTCTACCATTGAAAAAGTAATTGGCATTTGTTGCTTTCCTCCAAATTGGAATACAACGTGATAATATTCCGTTGCAACTCCGGTGAAATATCCTTTATTATGGAGTCTCTTGCTTCCGTCTTCTCTGATATCAACTGGTATTCCTATGAAGTTCTCGGCTCCGTAAGACGGATATTGCACCTTATATCCCTGGACTGCTAAAACAACGTTCCCTCCCTGAATCCTTAAGCTAAGGTTTACCCTGTCCCCTTTCCGGATCCGCACTCTCTCCTCTCCCAATAGATGGGATTCTTCTATCCTGTATTCTTTCCCGTTCGGATCCCATATATGAAATTGTATGGAAAATCCTCTTATCAGAGAATAATACCGTTCTCCCCTCTCATCCTCTTGCCATCCGGATGACCAATTATATGTTAACATGGCCTCATACCAATATCCTTTGTCGCTCACTGCTGCTAACGTCTGTGCTAAACCGTACCCCTCTTCATCTTCCTGCTCTCGTGCAATAACATTTACTGATAAGACGTCTGACTTAAAATCTTCTGCAAAATTGATTGATTCGATCTCGAATAAGTCGGGGGGTCGCTGGCTGACGTATTTGGTTTTCTTCCCGCTCTTGTTCCATTTGTCGAAAATGCTCATTACTTCGTCCCCCTCTGCATGAACCCTGGCTTTGATACCTTCTCGTCCCTGTAATGCAAATAAATCATTATGGGTATCCCTGGTATCAAGGACAATGCTATAATAATCAACACAAACAAAAGGCTCAACCCAAGAGTTTTTGTCATTGCTCCAATACCATAGTCTAACATCGCACTTACCCATTCCGTGTATTTACTCATATTTCTTCACCTTCCTCCCCTTTGCCCGGGGCCTCTGCCTCTTTGCCTGGAAACATTTCAACTAAACCTTTGATAGTCGTCAACACAGAAATATTCAGGTCTTTGTAGGTATTCTCCAGGTGCTTAACTGCCGCTTCGTTGGGTACTATCATCATAATCTCGTATCCGTCCTTCTGAAACTTCCGTAGGCGTAATTCCGTTTCACTGACTCCGGTGCTTCCCTTGGTATCCATTTCAATTTCCACTGCGTATTTCACGTCCTTGCTGTTCCACAGAATATCTGGATTGGCGGTTCCGTGTTCTTGAATCTCCGGCTCCTGACCTGGAATAGAAACTTCTGATTCTTGGAAAATTCCTCTGCACAATTTCACAAGATAATCGTGAGCTGCGTAGCTTCCAAATTTGTAGTAAAGAGTGACTGATTTACCTTCGTGTGAATCATACTGGAAACTGCTTATCCTTTTCTCGTTTATCAAGGAATTTATCGGGCTGTTCTTGTTCTTTGGTAATAAAGTCAGTTGATAACTATTTCGATCTCCTCCTGACCTTCTTGATAACTCCCCCGCAATACCATATATCGATCGCGGTAAATCCTCGCTGATGATCGCATAAACCTCTTCTTTCAGGTCTTCCCCTTCCTGCAGCTTCTTCACGTTCTCCGGATTCTTCAGCTCGGGTGCTGGTTCTGCCGGCTTCCACTCGATTACCGGCATGAAGACTGGACTGGGATTGATGATCTGAAATACATAAAGGCCTAAGTGTGATTCGTGCTGCGCTAGATCGACAAAAGTGAACGGCGGTAATCTCTGGATGATCCACTGATGGATCGGGCCAAAGGCTCCGGCGGCCCTGAGATCCTCGTATTCCGTCTGCTTGAAGCAGAACTGCGTCGCTGCCGATCCTTTGATGGGTCCTGCTATCGTCAAGAGTAATTGAGTAGAAAAGATGAATGCTCCGGTGGCCCGGATTAAAGCTGCTAAACTGGACATGATGCTCCTTCCTGTTTTCAAAAAGAGTTGAGATTCATCAATGAATAATACGGTTCCTCTTCTCTTCCCTGACTTGATCTGTTCGAATAATTGGTATAACAGATATTCTCCGTAAAAGACAAATTCCCTCTCGCTCAATCCCTCGAAACTCACTACTATCTGTTCCGGCAAATCGATATTGAATTGCTTTTTTTTGCTCACGGACATAGCCTTGAGTTCGATATCCTTGAGTGCGCGTCCGCTGATCATGTCTTGTTCCATTTTGGCAATTCTTATCTCCTGTTCTACCCCTTCCTCAAACTCTTGCCATGTGTTAGCTTTCTTCAATATCTTCCTGATATATGGTTCCACTTCCCCGGCGATGATCCCCTGTGCCTGGACAAGAAAAGCTGTATTCCATGCGTCTACAAAACCCTCCTTGTCGAGGAAAACGTTGGGTGAATAATTCTTCAGGTGAAGAGTTGGTATTCCTAATTCCGTATACCGATCATCATTTTTGTACGTGAAGATGATTTTCTTGTAAGGCATTGCCCCTATCAAAAAATAGAGAAGCTGCGTCTTTCCCGATCCCGGCATACCTATCACTGCGATATTTCGATTACTCGCCTTATCCTTAAGATAAACCTCAAGGGGAATTACATGGGGGTGATTCAACGATTCCATTCTGATCTCGTTTCCCGTTTCTTCCTCGCTCCTGCCATGCCGAACTTCTATCGCTCTGCCTACCGCTGCGAATTGATTATAACCGGTAATCTCCGTCTTCCTTCTTTGTCTTCTCCCGGGTAAAATAGCTACTAACACTGCTGAAAATACAGATAAAAAGAAAAAGAAATATTCAAGAGGAACTAACCATGCTGGATAAATCCAAGTCCAGTTGTTCCACATTCCTCCTAGACTTATAGGGGGAACTAGAGAAACTATCACAAAATCTAAGATATATACAAGAGCAAAAAAAGTACCAATACCCAAATAGATCCTCGTCCTCAGTTCCATTATATCCCTCCCTCTCTGAACATTCCCCTTCCCCTTATCGGCTTCCCGTTCTCGTCATAGTCTTCCGGTCCCTCTTTATTGGATATGCCTAATAGCTTACATGTCTTCTCTTCTGCTTCGAAAAATGCTGTAGTATGCCCAAATTTCAATGGGTTAACACCGTCAACATCTACTATCAAAACATGTGTATACTCATGCAATAACAGATAAGCCATTACCGTTTGGTCTAAACTTTTCCGGATCAACACATACCGGATATTTGGAATAGTCATACCGTCGGCTTCTTGTCTCTTCATCATTTCAATTGTATCCTGCACGTCCGGGTAAATTCCTGCTAACCGGTTCGCTTCTGCGCTCGGATAATAAACTACATAATATCCCCGGGCTTTAATTGCTTCTTCTAAATCTTTTTTGATCCATGCCATGCGCATTCCTTCTTTGAACGATTTAAACATTTGATTCATCTCCTAACGATTCATAAGATTCAATCCTGATAACGTCCCTGTACCTGACCGATTCCTTCGTTCCGTTGATGGTGATGAGTGTCATCTTCTCCTTTCCATTGAAAAAACAATCGGTGAACGGTATATAATGAACGAATAAGGTCCCGCTCCTGACTGCCATGACCATGTCGTTATATCCGTTGCTTCGCAAAACTCTCAACATTTCCTTGGCAATTTCCTCTCTATCCATGCTTCAATTCCTCCCTCAGTTCCTCTTTCTTCTTCTCATCAAACAATATGATGATGTCAGAAACAATTTGGATAACGCTGTAGCCCGCGAATACTATTATTACCGATAGCAACGACATTATGAAGATGAAGACGACTGTTCCTCTTGCCGGTCCCACTCTTCCTATCACTGCTGAAGCGAATAACCAAAAGAACACGGATCCGATCCATATATAGCCTGCAACTTTCAGTAGCCTGTTCAATCCCGATCAACTCCTTTAATTCTGATTTCATTTCTCGTTACAACCTGGCGAATCTGGTCTAATCGTACATGAAGATTCATAGTAAACACAATTTCATTTAAATCCGTCCGTTCCCAGTCGAATGCTGGGATTATCAACTGACTTGTCAGGACAACGTATTTAATCTCCAAATATCCATATCCACGTGAATAATTCATTCGTTCTAATTCTTCCTTAAGCTTCTTCCATTCCATTTACTGCTCCCCCCCCTCTTGCCCCTCCCCCTCTTCCCCCTGGCCTTCTTCCTGGGCCTCGGGCTGGGGGTCTTCTTTCCCTAAAGCTGCCCTCGCTAGCTTCCGGGCCTCTTCCCTTTTCTTCGCCATTCTCTTCTCCCTCTCATCGTCCTCAGGGCTGGGGCTGGGCTTAGGCGGGGTGTTCCCCTGGAGCTGACCTTCCCCTTGGGTTTCTCCTTGGGCTTCTTCCTGGGGGCGTGGTGAAGGCTGGGGTTGGGGCTGGAACTGGGGGGCGCTGTCCCATTCGAAGAAACTCCAATACTGTCTTCCCGTCTTCCTAGAAGTCTCAATCAAAATCGTCTGCGCAATATTGTCATTGATGCTTTGAACGTCAAGGATATCTGCACCAACAAACTCTACCAATTCCTCATCCGTTGCGTCGAAAGCGGTGTAGATAGTCCTCTTCTTCTGCTCCTTCGTGTAAGCGTCCTTGTACTCCTCTCCCCGCTCCTTGAGCATAAAGAGCTTGTGTCCCTGGATATCTTTCTTCTCCTTCCTCACTGCTTCCAATTCAGGTCACCACTTTTACGGATACGTAAAAGCTCAAGGGTAGGTCCGGCCTTCTTTCTACGTACATCACCAGGATTGACGGCCTGGCTAGCGGATCTGCTGGATTGATTACCGGTCTGTAAATTGCTGATTTAATCGTTCCTGACGTCTGGAATAATTGTACTCCTCCTATCTTCTCGTCCGTGATCGTTACTTCTATTACCTTTGTGTTCTCAGGAAGTTGTCCGTCCGGCGCTAAATAGATGTCTCTAATCAGGGGCCTCTCGCTCGATTCTGTCTCGTAGCCGTGGTAAACTTTCCACTGTTTCCTTGTGGTATGTTGGAAAAACATCCTCACTGTTTCTCTCATTTCTTATCACCTCCCTTTTCTTTCAATGGACTGTCAGGAAAATCATCGTCAGAAAAGAGATCCTTCCCCTTCCTCTCCGTGTTCTCCCTGTAGCCCTTCTTGATCTTGCGTCTCCGTTCACCGTCCCATACCCCTAAAATTATGGCTCCTATTGCAATCAAAAGAAGCAAAATCCAATAGGGGAAAGGACTGCGTGCATGGTGATGCACAACTAGTGGCGCAAAAACTATCATTACGTAAACAATAGTATGTCGTAAATTCATAGCCATGTAGGTATAATTCGCTGCATTGATGCTTGTGTTTAGCGTTTTATTAATTGCGACAAGAGAAGGATATGCTTGTGCCTGGGGCCATATATACGCTGTAATGCTTGTGTTTATTGATTTAATCATATACCCTACCGGTGCCTTGATCTGATAAATACTCGCTATTCCAGTTCCGGATTGGAATAACTCTACACTTCCATTCTCCATTAATGGATAATCTCCAGATAAACTGCCGTTGCCGTTGACATTCCACATGGTTCCGTGTACATTCGTGGAAAATCCGGACGAATTGAATATGCCTACAGTACTCATGTATAGTGTTACATTGATTAAGACTGATGATCCATTTACTGCAAATTCTCCCGATAGATCGAAAATGCCTCCCATAGCATAAGAGTTGTAATTATAAAGTCCGTTCTTGACTCCGTAAAATTCGATATATCTTCCGCTGGCATTGGCCCATGCTCTATTCGCTAACTTAGGCGTAATTCCCATGACCACTGTCCACTTCATTCCCTTGGGTAAATTCATCTCCTTGAATGTTACATTATGACTTTGATTAGTGGTGTTCGTAGTACTGTTTGTCGTACTATTTGTTGTACTGTTCGTGGTAGTATTCGTAGTCGTAGTACTGTTCGTAGTTTCATTGGCAAAAACTACTGTTATATTCACTGTAGAGTTCGCTGCATTAATGCTCAACGTATAATTCGTTGAATTAACGTTTGTCGTTTCATTAACAGTAATTATATCAGGATAGGGCGATGCCTTGAACCATGAGTAAGTAGTATTGCTCACATTTATTAATTTGATAATGTATCCTCTCGGTGCGGTTGTCATAAACCTGCCGTTGCCGTAAAACACTATACTCTTATTCGCGGACAACGGACCCGAAGCCTGAATGCTGTTGTTACTGTTTAACTCCGCGACCGATGCACTTCCATTCAATGGCAACCCTGAAGCAGTGAAATTATCTGCAAGTACTAGCGCTAAAGTTACATTAATGGAAATTGACCTGCCCTGGATCTTAAACCCTCCAAAAAGATCGAAAGAATACCAAGGAAATATCCCTAACCATGTGGAATAAGTATAATTGCCGTTGCTGAGTCCTGATATTTCATGCGATCTGTTGCTGGAATTGATCCATGATATTGCTTTACCTGATAAGCCGGGATAATAACCCGTATTTCCGGGTATTATAACTGATGTCCATGTCGCTCCCTGGGGTAAGTTCGTTTCATTCAAGAATAGATTATACTCCGGTGAAGTAGATGCAAGTGTCTGTACTTCTCCGGACGCCTGCGTAGGGGCGCTTGCATAAGCTGGTTGCTGCGATAAGGCTGTCAGGGGCAAAATCGTGCCCGCTAGCAATATGACCGTAATCACTATGGTTGCAGTCAAAACATTCTTCCTCATACTCATCAAAATCCCTCTCCCTCTGGTCTTCTCTTCTCTCCCCTCCCTCATATGCCTCCCCCCGTAAGCTCTGGCTCTTCCTCGGTGATTAAAAGGGGGGCCTTCCTTCCCCTTCCCTCTCCCTTCTCCAGGAAAAGGGTAAATATACCGACTAAAATGATTCCGATTATCAGTGCGATCAGATGCGCCTGGACAACTACCGCTGGCAATTCGGGCGCAATAAATCCATAACCTTCTCCTACTCCCGCGCCTAACAAAACGCACATTCCAAAAAAGTATGCCACACCTATTCCATTCGTCTCAGAAAAATTATTTCTAACAAAATTGATAATTCCCAAAACACAGAAAAATATCGTGATTCCGGCGAATCCGGCAAGCACGCCACTCTGACCAAAAATCATCTCATTTGCGGGTAAGAATATTCGAATAATTGACATCGCTAAAATGCCTGACAGAATCGATCCGATAAGAATAAACCCTGATCACCCC
>JAKAUD010000147.1 GCA_021827885.1 Thermoplasmata archaeon
AAAAATATCTGATCGTGGAGTTTATAGTTAACAGACTGGAAAATGGTAGAAAGAACATTCTTATTTCAGAAAATGGAAAGTGCTATTTATTTAAGGGAAGTGCCGAATCATCTATGATTAACCTTGCCATATCAGAACTCTTTGAAAAGATTCCTGAAAGCATTCCAATTTATGAAGGGGAGGTAAATGACGATATCCCGGTAGCACCGGAGAAAATGTTTCTTCCTGCAATCAACTTCAGAAG
Source organism: Thermoplasmata archaeon (assembly GCA_021827885.1). The sequence goes on from JAKAUD010000147.1 coordinate 245, forward strand.
CCATTCTGAAGAGACCAGAACACAAACTCCCAAGAAACCTTATTTTTTCACAAAGCACCTGAACGCGTTGGTCGGAAATGGTGGAAATGTTTTGAAACCAAAAGATGTTAAATACCTGGATTATGAGGGAGAAATTGCAGTAATAATAGGAAAAAAGATCAAATCAGCAAACCTCAAGGGTGCTTCCGAGGCAATATTTGGTTACACCCTGTGCAATGATATTAGTGCAAGAGATTACCAGAACGACTTCCAGGAGAGGCTAGGAAAGAATTGGATACTGGGCAAGGCTTCAGATACATTCCTTCCCATAGGGCCAAGGATATTAATTAAAAGCGATGATGAACCAGATTTCAATATTAAGACATATATAAATGAGGAAAAGAGGCAGGATGGCTATCTGCATGATATGGTCTACTCCTTCCCCGCCCTGATATCTGAAGTGTCTAAATTCATTACGCTGGTACCTGGAGATATAATAACAAGTGGCACTCCGGCTGGGGTTGCAATGGGCGGTTCGGGAAGATTCCTTGAGCACGGGGACAGGATGACCGTTATATCTGAAGGCATTGGCAAACTCACGAATACTGTTATTGATGAGTGATGCGAGGCACAAAGCGAGGCTTTCTTCTGGATGTATAGGCTTATAGATAGAATTGAGGACACCGCAAAATTAAACCTTCCCTTTGCTACCCTGTTTCCTGAAATCGAAATTAAAAATATTTCCTTAAGAACAGACGAGCACAGATGGCCAACCTTGAGATTCGAGGTTGCAATGGGTGGAAGTATACTTCGATTCAAGGAGTTTTTTCTTGATTGGTTCTATCCTTCATTCCCAAAGAGCTTGCTTAAAACCTTTTCATCACCCTTTAAGGAGTTGAATGTAAGAGAGTTCAAAACAAACCAGAAAAGAATGCCAGTATTTGCCGGCCATGACTATTCTGGAAGCCCAGCAGCCACCACTTGGATAAATGGAACAACACTGGAAATACGGAATGTTTCAGGCAATGATTCCATTGATTTGGAAATTTTGGTTAGACTTTTAGAAACCATGAAAATTTCAGCGTTTCCCGGGCAATCTGATTATATTTCCCGATCATTCTATGCAGGAAAAAAGAGGGAATATAGCTGGTTCGAAGAGGAAAGGATTGGGAGGATGAAATGGGTTGCGACACGAAATGAATGCAGCGGCAAATTCATTGAAGGTTTTGAAAACGTGTGCACTGGCTCCTATGAAGATATCCATAAGATCATCGTATTTTCAAAACGCGAACTGTCTGTTGAAATGTGGGTAGATGTATTCAGAGAAGGCGCTAAGCTTAAAAACGGCATATACAGAAACAATGAACTGGATTCCGGCATCCTCAAAAGGGAAGAACAGATAAGATCTTTTAATATATATTCCGTTTCGAAACTTGGGCCATGGATTCTCCGGAAAACCAGAGAAGGAAAAATAACAACAATAGGAGTTTCGTCTGGTATCAGCATAAATGAGATTCGGGAACTCATCGCAGAGATTGAAATAAATAATAATGTTCTAATTACCCTCTGATGCCGAATGTTTGATTACGAAATTAACCCCGGAAAGCCTGCCATCAATGAGGATGAAACCGACACTGCCTTACTTGGTCATTCAGGACTTTCAGAAGTCAGGGTTCCACTGAAAAATATTGTAAACCACAACCTCATTGTTGGAAGGACTGGAACCGGAAAGAGTAACCTTCTGGCATCATTGAGAAGAATATATTCAGGAATTGAAAATTCAAACGTTGTCATTTTCGATCCGCATGGACAGTTATCTGACCAGATAATAGGGGAGAACTCCAATATGGATGTTGTATATATTTCCACACAGGAGAAATATACAGTTGATGGAAAGAGGATCGGGTTTAATGTCCTGTCGAACAGCGGCAATAGTTCCGGTAATATCGGTATAATTACAGATACTGTGAAAGATCTTTTCAGTGGTGAATCGCTCTTTTCAAGAGGCACATGGGGACCGCGCCTTGAACTCGTATTCACAACAATACTCAGATTCATGATAACGATTGATCCTGATGCCAATCTGTCTGAATTTCTAACCCTCATCACTAACAGGGATCGCATGAAGGAAATGGAGGGAAAGATTCCGGAGGATGTCTGGTCGGCACTTAAAACAGTTATGTCCGATAGAAACAGGTGGAATGAGTTCATTGCCAGCACCATCAATAAACTGGTTCCCATATTGTCCAGGCCAGAACTCAGAAGGCTGATCTCCTCAAGGAAAGACAGCATCGACATGGGATCACTGCTTGAGGAGGGAAATAAACTCATTATCGTTGAGGTTTCAAAGACCCAGATGTCAGGCGACATGACATCGCTAATAGGTACCCTTATACTCTTCAAGTTATGGAATAGTTCCCTGAGGTCCACGAAGAGAAGGCAAACCTTTGTTCTTCTGGATGAAGCACAGAACTTCCCCGCAAAGATAATAGCAGAGATCCTCAGTGAAGGAAGAAAATATGGGGTTTTTCTCACGCTATCTTCGCAGTATCTTGATCAATATGACAGGCATAATTTGAGCTCAATTATCGGTAATACCGGTTCTTTTTTTGCATTCAGATGCTCCGAATCTGACGCAAGGATTTTATCCTCATCCCTGAGGCCGGAACCCCTGAGAGATAACACCCTGAAATCAATATTATCCTCCCCAAGGAACTATGTTACAATGTGGAATAATTTCTCAGGAATATCAGAACCTCCCTTGAGTTTTAAGCCAATATTATGGAAATCAAGCCAGAATGCTGACGTTGAGGCGATAAAAAGGAGGAGCATATCCATGTATGGATCGGACGAACCTTCAATAGAACCCAGGCAGGTGGAAAAGAATATCTCGCACAATTTTATAACAGAATTATTTTCGGAATATATCGGTGGGAGAAAACTAACACTTCAAAAGGAAGCAATGGTAAATGGATTCAGGGCTGACGGTTTCTTTACCTATCGCGGTGAGGGTTTCGTCGTTGAATCTGAAATATCTGACCTTTCAAAACCTCAAAGGATTGTGGACAAAATTTACCATTTTCCCAATAACAAGGTTATATTTCTCTGTGAAAAGGATTGCTCCTTGAAAATTTATGAATACCTGATGAAGAGGCAGGCAAGAATAGATTCAATTACCGAGAGAAGAAATATCAATGACGTCCTGAGCCTAACCTTTATGGGCCTTAGCAGGATATTCATACTTGAAGCCAGAAATAATATATTCTACTTGATTCAAAAGGGTAAGTTGAGACGATTTACCCTGGACATGCTAAACCAGGATGGAAGTTTTATCATCACAGGTGACATTAAATCAGTTTCCATGAAAGAGCATCTGATAAGCATCCTCAGGAGACAGAACAAGTTCTGCCTTCCAAAGGAACAGATACTGTCAGCCGGCATCGTGGGAAGCGCCTTCCTAAATTCCTTATCAAATGATAGTGAATTTATTTTTGAAACCAGTATTTATTCTTAATTTTTATCAACAAAATATTTATACTGTTTGATTGATCATATACTGTATGATAGTAAGCAACGTGAATGAAGAGAACTTTTATGCAAAGACCTATGAGTTTGTGAAAAAACACAACGCAACAAATAATGCTTTCATTGACAGGTTCGCTAAGGGCGATATTTCGGAGGAAGAATTCAGGAATTTTTCAATCGAGTTCTACCACTTTACACGGGAGTGGGTGGCAATCTTATCAACCCTCCTGGTAAATACACCCAACGAGGATGATGCTGCAAACTTGACCACTATATTGGTATCTGAGCTTGGCGATATGGACCCTACCAAGAGGCATGAACTTCTTTACCGAAAATACCTTAGAAGCATAGGCATAGATCCGGAAACGCTCGTTAAGAGGAAACAACTGCCTACGACAAAGGCATGGCTTGATGGCATGAGGAATTATTTTGGCGGAGAATACTTTGAGGCACTCGGAGCAGAATTTGGCCTTGAAAATATGGCTATTCCAATGTGGGACAAAATCCTTGCAGGCTTCAACACCTGGCTAAAGGCGAATCCAAAGTATGCAAACGCAGATATTGAATATTTTACTTTTCACAGAGCTTTGGAGGACCAGCATGAGGCAGCCATGGAAGATGTTCTCGGAACACATAAAAGCGATGCAAGGGCAAGGGAAAATTTCTTCAAGGGTGCAAAGGGTATCCTGGATTTAGAAGAGAAATTCTGGCTCGGGTTGTCTGATAAGAAAAATTGATTTTTCCATAACCCACATTTTATTTTTCGTCCTGGATCCAAACCAATTATCAAATTGACTGGACTTGCTAAATTAGGATTATTAATGTAACAGCAATAAGCCATGATGACTGAAAAAATTGAAATTGCAGGTTTTGGCGGAAGCCTCAGAATCGAATCGTACAATAAATTGCTATTGGAATTGTGCAAAAAAAATATGCCCGATAACACTTTTTTGAATATACTCGATATTTCCGGAATAGAAAATTTCAATGAGGAAAGAATAAAGGATTCGCCCCAGAAGATAGAAGAAATGCGAGAAGCAATAATGAGATCAAGAGGTGTTCTCGTAGTATCCCCTGAATACAACTATTCTGTACCCGGATTCCTGAAGAATGTTATTGACTGGCTCTCGGTACCCCCAGAGAAAAACCCCTTCCGAAACAAGCCGATTGCCCTCATGAGCGTATCCGGAGGAATGCTTGGCGGTTCGCGAGCTCAATACCACCTGAGGCAGATATTCCAGTTCCTTGATGCGGATGTGATCAGGAAGCCTGAGGTTTTTATTTCGTTTGGAGGACAGGCCTTCGATCAAGATGGCAATTTGAAAAATCCGCTTTCTATGAAATTTGTAACTGAACTCCTGAATATTCTTGTCTCCAGAGGTTTGGAGGGTGCTGGGCATTAACGGTAAAGCTGGGAAGGAAGTCTTGCTTATCCGCCATGGAGAGACAGACTGGAATGTCGCTGGCAGGTTTCAGGGCCACGCAGATATTCCGTTGAATGCAAACGGGATTCAGCTTGCCTATTCAGTGGCGAAGAATCTCAGGGATTTAAAAATAGAGCATATAATATCCAGCGATCTATCACGGGCTGCAGAAACCGCAAGAATAATCAACAGGGATTTTAATGTTGAAATTACCCTTGATTCCAGATTGAGGGAAAGGAACATGTGCCCCCTTGAGGGAATGACCCTCGAAGAGATTTCAGGAATTGCTGGAAGAAAGATAACAATATCTGAATTTGTCGGTGAAGATTTTTCAGAGAAGGTTGAAAGCCTCTCATCACTCCGGGAGCGAATAAGGAGTTTTGTTAGTGACTTAATAGGCATGAATTTTGGCCGGTGCCTCATCGTGGGGCACGGCGGCTCCCTTGCAATCATGATCTCACAGATTGCCGGCATTCCACACGAGAAAATACATTTTGAAAACTGCGAAATAAAAAAATTAATTATGGCAGGGAATAATTGCGTTATTGAGGAATGATTTGGATGAAATATGCAATGGAAAATGACTTTATTATTTTGAAAATAGAAACCGGAGATGACGTTTTCAGCGCCATGAATGAACTGGTGACCCGTGAGAAAATAACCTCCGGAATTGTTCTTTCCGGGATTGGAATGATCAAGAATGGGAAGGTAGGCTACCTTAACGGCGATAAATACGTTGAGATGACATTTGAAGAACCCAGGGAAGTGGTATCATTCTCCGGATCAATAGCCGAAAATGAACCTTTATTTCATATTCATGGTTCCTTCGCTGACATTCATCACAATATTACAGGAGGACACTTTTTCCAGGGTACCGGGTCACCCATGATGGAAATATCTATAAAGGTATTGAAAAAGGCAAGAATAATAAGGAAGAAGAGCGAGAAAAGCGGCCTCATGGAACTTGATTTTCCATAGAGAGAAGTTCGGTGAGCATTTCTTCTGCCCAATCTGGTTTATCCTTTAATTTCTCCATTATATACGGAATGTCATTTTTAGTCAAGGAGTAATCCAACGGTTTTGATGCTAAACCGAGATTCTCAATAAATTTACTGACAGCAATCCATGGTTCTGTATTTCCGTATGGCGTACCAGCCAAAACTTGTTTTATTTCGGATGTCTCCTTCACCTTATATTTGCTATAATATTTCATGGCAAGGGGCAGAGTCATGCAGGAGGTGATTCCATGCGGGATCTCCCACTTTGATCCGATCACCTTGCCTATATTGTGGCTCAAACCCATCTTTGAGTCATAAACTTCAAAATAGGAATACCATGCTGCCATGAAGCATTCCAACCTGTTCTCATCACTTTTCCCCATAAGATTCTTGAAAAGCTTCTCTATTGCCCCCAAGGCCATTATCCTTGCTATTTCACTTTCACCGTTGGAGAATATTGTCTCTATTGCGTGGTCAAGGGATCGTATTCCGGTAGACCTCCAGAGGCGATCAGGCGTTTCCTTTGCTGCATCTGGATCAATGATGACCATGGTTGGCGTGATGGCCTTATCCCTGACGCCATTTTTTTCCGAGTCAATGGTATACCCGGCAATGTGGGAAAATTCCGATGCTGACAGCGTTGTGGGGATGGCGATCTGGGGAACCTTTACGTCATAATAGTGCCGTATCATCTTGGATGAATCTATTACACTTCCCCCACCGACCGAGATTATAATATCACATCCATTATTTCTGAAAGATTCAATGGCGTGCTCTATCTCCTCTATGGGTGAATGCTGCGTAACGTCTGAGAATACCACATAGTCTATTCCAATGATATTGCAGATAGATGAGAAGAATTTGCCCTTTGAGACCGAACTTCCAGTCACAATGAGAGCCTTTCTTTTTCCAAGCCTTTCAATGTGGCCATTTAGTGTATTTATGGATTTCTTTCCATATACTACACGATCCATTGGGAGAAAATTAAACTCTGTCATTTACTGTACCATGACTCCATGTACTTTGGATCCTCAACTTCCTTTCCAGTCTCAGTGAGAATGAGCGGTTCATAAGATTCAACCATTACAGCAAGTTCCTCAGTTCCTTCTTTTCCAATAGATGATTCAATAGTACCCGGCTGTGGCCCGTGAATGATGCCCCTGACGTGCATTGTCACCGAACCTTCCTCTATTCCCTTTCTGCTCATGAAATTTCCTGAAGCATAGAAAATAACTTCGTCAACGTCTATGTTATTGTGATAGTATGAAATTGGGATGCTTCTCGGATGAAAATCAAATTTTCTTGGAAGGAATGTTCCGACCATGAACCCTTTTCCAGAAAATGTTTCATGTATGGGTGGGGGCATGTGCAGTTTTCCAACTATTGGAGCCATCATATTGACGTTGATTGCAAATGGGTACAGATATCCATCCCAACCCACGACATCCAGAATGGATCTATCCCGTTCCTCCACCATATAATAATCGTCATATTCCACAAACACCTTGAAATTTTCATTACTACTACTGGTTTCCTTCAAAACTGGTATCCTGAAATCCCTGCTGTAATAAGGGGTGCCTTCCTTGAGCTGCCCATACCTGTTCAGGTATCTTTGAGGTATATCCATGTGCTCCCTGGATTCTATCACAAAGAGGTAGGCATCTGCCGATTCAATCCTGAATGTTGTCCCCCTGGGTATGTAGACATAATCTCCCTTGCCGAATTCTAGATCTCCCTGCGGAGAAACAAGGTTTCCCTTCCCGTTCTTAATGAAAAGGAGAATGTCCGCATAAGAATTCCTGTAAAAATCGCCTGAGAATTCAGTTATTTTAGCGATGCCGATTCTCAATTTTGAATTTACTAATATAAAGCGCCGCGATTCCAGAAACCCGCCCGACGTATTGATTTTTCCAGCCCGGATATGAAGATGCTTTGTGGCATCCCCAAGAACCTTGTCCTTATGCTTCTCAAGCCTGGTGAGTGATTTTACCCTTGTCGGCTCATTCATATGGTACAATAATGAATAAGCTCCATCAAAGCTATCCTCACCAAACAGTTCCTCATTCAGTATATTGCTTCTATCGTCGAATGTATGCCTGCTCTCTGTTACCTTTCCCTGTTTTACATAATACACCATCAAACCACCCTGTTATTCAAAACCCCGAGCACAGGAGATTGCATCAGCACCTCATCACCCTTCTGGACCCACCTGGGATTCTCCATTGGCATTTCCGTAATGCAACCGCCAGGCATTGTTCCTGACATCAGGAAATCACCTGCCTTCAGCATTGATGACATCGATGCATAGCTGATCAACTTCTCAATCGGCCAGTAGATCCTCTTCAGGTTGGATTCACAAAATAGGTCTCCATTCAAATATGTTTCAACCGGAATATCAAACTTTCCGTTCTTCAGCAGCGGCTTCAGATCCTTCAATGTGACGATTGAGTCTCCAATGCCCATGGCAAAATCCTTTGACTTTGAAGGACCTAACCCTATTTTCATCTCTCTTCTCTGGAGATCCCTGGCACTCCAGTCGTTCATCAATACCATGCCAAATATATGATCTAATGCCTTATCTTCTGGAATATCCTTTCCGCCCTTGCCAATTATTATGCCAACCTCCATTTCAAAATCCAGTTCCTTGGTAAATGGAGGGAAATCGACACTTCCATTGTGTGGAACAAAATTGCTGTTGGACGTATAATAATATGCAGGAATCTTGTACCATTCAGGTTCCATATCCAGTCCCCTTCTCCTCCTTGAATTTTTTACATGATCCTCGAAGGCATAAAAATCCCTTATCTGTCCAGGATATCTCAAGGGACTGAGATAGGAATCTATCTTATCCACAACATACTCATTGCTGAAGGCAGAATGAGCAAGTTCGTTTTCAGTGAAAACCTTGAAAAAATCCTTTTCGAGATGCCACTCTGGCATCTCAAATATCTTTGTTGCATCGTATGCCTTTTCTCCATTGAATATGACCGTGACTCTCTTTTCACCTGAAATTACTCTTCCTATTCTCATATAAGATCGGATTAAAGGTTTCCTCTTCTTGCCTGTTCTGCTTCTATTGACTGGAATAGGGATTTGAAATTACCCTTGCCGAATGAAGTTGCTCCCCTCCTCTGAATTATTTCATAAAATACAGTTGGCCTGTCTCCTATCGGTTTGGTGAAAATCTGGAGAAGGTATCCGTCATCATCCCTGTCAACCAGGATATCAAGTTCACGCAGCTTGTCTACGTCTTCTTTAATTTTCCCAACTCTTTCGTCAAGGGTATCATAATATATGCCCGGTGTTGATAAAAATTCTATTCCCCTTGATTTCATGTCAGCAACTGTCTTGATAATATCATCTGTTTCCATTGCTATGTGCTGTACACCCGGTGAGTTGTAATAATCGATATATTCCTGAATTTGTGATTTCTTGAGCCCAAGGGCAGGTTCATTTATTGGGAAAATAATCTTCCTGTTGTTGTAGTGCACCACTTTTGATCTGAGTGCGGAGAACTCTGTGCTTATATCCTTGTCGTCGAAACTAATGAGCTGTTCAAAACCAAAACCCTGCGTGTAATAATCGACCCAAGCATCCATTTTCCTGTCTTCAACATTTCCAACAATATGATCAATTTTCTTTATTCCCGATGGTTTTATATCCGGCGACTCAACTTCCTTGAAACCTGGTGGGAGCTCGGCCTCATACTCCCCGTAATCATTAAGTGAATGTATTGTCTCGCCGAAGGAATTCGATATTGCACTGTAAAGCGTTCCGTTGTCCGTCCTGATTTTACTTACAGGACCATGCTTAACAATCCCCCTCTTATCTATCTCGCTTATTGTTTCATTAATGTCAGGTACCTTCATGGAGATATCCCTTACTCCGTCTCCATGAATTCTTGTATGATCTATTATAGGTGAATTTGGAAAAAGGGTATTGGTGAATATGAATTTGATATCACCCTGCTTTAGGAGATACGATACCCTGTCTCTAACTCCAGTTTCTGGACCTGAATATCCAACCAGCTTAAAGCCAAGTGCGTGCTGATGAAAATAACTCCATTCCTTGGCTGAACCAACATAAAATTCCAGAGTGTCTACTGAATCTAAAATCTTTTCCGATGCCATAGCTTAAAATCTCATGAACTATAATAACTTTATCGAAGAAAAGCCGTTATAGACCGTGCTACAGAGTGTCTCGGTATATTTATAACATACATTCTATTTATATTGCATTCTATTAATACAATTAATTATTTAATAATCAATTGCACAATAAAGCAATTCCATTCAGCATGCCTGTTTCATCCCTGTCCTCAGCCTAAACAGTAGATCAAAGATTTATTCTGTCAGATGATTGTCGGACATGAATCTACCAACTTCAATGATGAGAAACATGCCCGACAGAGCCAATACCACACGGAATTACATAAACTTTATGCAGTCCATAAAGGAGTCCATCAGCTTCGGAAATTCCAGGAGCGAAGATTTCACCCTCAAAACGATTTTGCTGGCATGCATGACCAACAGCTATGTTGAGGGATCATCGAAACTTACCGGCACATATAGGCGAAGGCAGAATTCCCATGCGAATCGGATATATGTGCATGGGAAGCACCTCGGTGTAGAGGCGATAGCATGGATACAGGGTCTGATATGCAAAGTGAGGAAGGACCTTGGACATAGAAGGCTGATGGGGGAATGCCGAAAGCCAACCTCATTGGTCGTTCAAGGCCTGGCGGATGTGGTAGTAGTAGCAATGAAATCTCCGATAACAAAGAGAAGGAGCGAAGGACCACTGGGTAGTGGTGGTTCTCTGGAAGAGGGGACACAAGATATTGCCGGAAACGGCTATTCGTCTGCATCAAGGGGTTCTGAGTTAATCCCTACATGCATGTGTGCACCAAATTCGGGGATCGAAGCATATTTCAAACTGGAAGGGAAGGGGATATGTGAAATACCACACTTGAAGCCGGAACGGGGAAATCTCGAATTCCGGAATTTTAGAGGGGGAGCTGGAAACAGACCTTCGGAGAGCTGTCTCAACGGGATGTTGAGATATGATCAAGCTGTCTGAAGAAACTGCGCTAGCTTTCTACTCGACCAATGCTCCGCAATGAAGGCATATACCTGAACCCAAAGACCGTCCTGTCAATCATGAAGAAAGAGAACCTTTCCCTTGAACCACACAGGCACCTTAACAGGAAGGAGA
>JAKAUD010000162.1 GCA_021827885.1 Thermoplasmata archaeon
TCTCAGCAGCTTCAGATCTGATCCCGGAGCTGAAGCGCAGGTTTCCAGATCACTGGTCGGAGATATTGGCCATGTCCATGATCAGGGCAGAGGATCCAAGGCCAATCAAACTTATGAAGAGTGCCTGGGAAAAGCTCTATGTATCAACACAGATCGATGCATCCCTCTCGGAGAACACCATATCGGAGAAACTCCGGATAACAGGATCAGATTATTCCGCTCAGAGAGGATTCTTTCAGTCCCTAACAGCGAATGGTGACAGGATTCTTTTCGGCCTTTCAGGCATATTCTCACGATCGGAGAACATACAGCTGGCGGAGAAAGGCCACAGTCCAAGACATATGCACATGGATCAGATCAACTTCGCCCTCATCGTTTCAGGAAAGCGGCACAGGCCGGTGATCCTTGAAATTCTTCCTGGGTCCGTAAGGGATTACAAGGCGTTTGATTCCATCATGGAGCTATACGATATTCATGAGTGCATCATCATAGCAGATCGGGGTCTTGCATCCTATGAAATGCCCAGGAAGAGGGGGGCATGTATCTCATCGTTGCAATTAGACGCAATTTTGATGTTGTGGATTCCGGCATGGATCTTGATAGAAGCTTCATGTTCAACAACAGGGGAATAAACTCCGGTGTAAAGGATCTGGGCGGAAAATATCTTTACATGTACGGGGACACGTCTCTTCGCGCAGAGGAGGAAACCAATATGATAAGAGAGATCGGGATCGGAGAGAAGAAGCAGAAAGATCTCATCGCTGAGAGAGACAGGCTGGGAAAATTCGCAATACTGAGCAACCTGAGATCAGACCCGAAGGAGATATACGAACTCTACAAGTCGCGGGAAGAGGTGGAGGCCGCATTCGATTCCATGAAGAACGAGCTGGAGAACGACAAATCGTATCTGCACACAACCGACGGTATCAGGGGATACTTCTTCATATCTTTCGTATCGCTGTATATTTACTTCAGCATCCTTGAGGCGCTGAAGGAGAAGAAACTCTCACAGAAAATATCCGTGAAGGATGCGCTGTTTGAACTCTCAAAGACATATGTCATAGCGGATGGAGCAAGAAGATCGGTGGCAGAGATTCCCGATAGATCACAGAAGATTGCAGATGCATTTGGATTGAAGTTATACCCTAAGATTGTGCGGAGTTAGAATTTAAAATTAATGGTTGTAAAAATTCTGGAAGTCATGTTAGGAACTGAAGAATCATTATATTATGAATGTATTATATTATTTAATGATTATACCGTTTGCAGAAACACCACATGACTAGGAAATGATCGAGAAATTTCAGAAAGTATACTGGGCCTGAAAAAGATCGTTGATAGACATCAGGGTGAGAACAGGAAACTTATGGAGAAACTTAACGAATATCGAAAAAGACACTCGCCAATCCAGGAGTGAAGAATGGAAAGCCTTATTCTATTACTATGGAAGAGAATAAACAGAATTAGGAGGAATTCCGTGGTGGCTATGATTAGAAGAGAAAACAGTGAGCACGGTTATTTCCAAACCTATGAAAAAACCCTTTGGTAGACTTCAAGGGTCTGTTTTACCACGTTTTCCGGACGAAGGCTCAAAACATCATCGAAAGCTGTAGCTAGGTTCACATTCCTCCATTCCTCATTCTCTAAAACGTTGTTCAAATTATGTTGATCCCAGAGGCATGTGTGCCTCTTTGTTATTTCTGGAATATTCCCGTTGAAGCACAAAACCGGTATCATCATAGCCTTCGCCTTTGCTATTGGTATGCCAAAGCCCTCATACGTGGATGTGGAAAGATACGCGTCAAATCCAGCCATCACAGAAGGAACTTCTGCTTCTGGCAGGAATCCATGGTAATTTATCCTGGGATCATCTTTAATCTCATCCTGAAAGGGAAACCGGGAACCATATATATGAAACTCAATGTCGTTGGACTTAAAATTTTTAAATATCTCAATAAATTTGTACAGCATCTCTGATTTATTCCAGTTGAAGTTGTTCACATAGCCAATGATTATCTTACTCTTTTCTCTCCTAGCGACATCAGGCTGAGAATAACGGTGTTCTATTATTGGACCCTGAATTGTGATCTTTTCCTTTTCGATGCCATAACCAGACTGTAATATTTTGGAGTCCTCTTCAGTTCTTGCAAAGATGTGGTCATAGGAAGGAAGAAAATCAAAGGATTTTCTTTTCAAAAAATCATCAATTACTGAACGAAGGTTTCTTTCTGGTTTTACAAAGAAAGGGTAAAAATCATGAACGGTTATGATTTTCTTCTGCGAATATTTTGAGAAATTTATGACAGGTAGTGTGTTGCATAAATCGTTTGGATGCAAAACATGAATGAATTTTTTCTCTATCAATTGCTTAATTTTAAAAAGAAACAGGTTTCTTGCAAGCATCCTATTCAATCTTGGAAATTGCGAACCTGATAATTCATAGATATCAATGCTATCGAAAGAGATTTCCTTAGAAAGATATTCCTTGAACGTATAATTCATATCCGGAACCCCTTGTCCATTACGCGCGAATGATGTCGCAACAAGTAAAATCTTATTCATGAAAACTATTCCTATAATCCTTGACTATATTCTTGAAAAATATCAGCTGCTGTTTTGCTATAAAGTCGTACGAATATTTGTCGACACATTCTCTTGCCTTCATTGCCTTTTTCATAGCTGATGCATTATCATCCAATACCTGCTTCACAGTTTCAGCACAGAGTTGAATGTTCCCCAATTCAACCGGAAAATAGTTTCCTCGCAAATAATAGTAAGCAGGGAGAGAATAGGCTACAATTGGAGTACCCATACTTGCTGCCTCCATAACGCTTATTGCCCATCCTTCCTCATAGCTAAGGAAAAGGAATATCTTGGACTTCTTCAGTAATTCATACTTCTGTTCATCCGAAACATAACCCTTCAATAATACATTTTCTGAAAGACCAGATTTATTAATCATCTTTCTAATTTTGGCAACATATCTGTTTTTACCTTTTCCGGCAAGTACCACCCTGAGATTCAAGGAATATTTATTTTTTAGAATTTTAACAACCCGGATAAAGTCCTTTATTCCCTTATGGTTTTCAATCCTCCCGATGTAGCAGATATCATAATCCATATCAGGTCTTGTTTCATGAGGCGTATAATTTAATTCTTTATTCATGACTGCAGTAAGGTTTGGGAAAACTAATATTTTGGAATGTTTGAGCGTATTTGGGTTATCTAGAAAAATTGGTATCCTGAATTTATTGAAAAAATACAAAACAGATGAAATATACAAAACATTCAGAATCACCCTGAATATACCTCTCCTGAAAGGATGAATTGAGATGCCTGGAGTTATATGGTGAACGTAAACTGCAATCGGTTTCATATATTTGCGAGAAAGCCTGAAAGCCAAAATAACGTCAGGAGGATAAGGCGACTCAGAAACAATTATGTCACAATTATTCATTTGATATAGATCATCGATTTTAACGAAAATGCACTGCAGAGTTGACTTAATTACAGAAGACAGATTAAATTTAATAGCTTTTACTGGATTGAACAATGAAATCTCTATTCCTGCAGACTGCCAAGAAGGGATCAAATTGTTAAAGTGGATATTTCCACCCCCACTTCCTGTTGTGTGTGTAAATCCTATTATGAGTATATTCCTTAGTTTTGATGGCAAGTAAAAACCTTTTTGGTATTTTTCTTTTGTATATGAGTGTTTCTTCATTGCGACATTGAATGCTATAAGAGAATCAACCTATACTCCTGTATGATTGAGTTCCGCTCAATACTGGACATGCGGAGGGGCAGTGAATTTTGACTGCAGGTTCGGATCTGCTTGACATTGAATCTGCCCTGATCATTATCGCCGATAGGCATTCTCTTTCCTTTTGGGAAAGGTATAGGTGTCTGCGACTCTGACCGTTCTCCCCAGGTAGATGGATATGGGCAGGAAGGCTAACAAATGCTCTGGATTGGAATCGACACGCATCTCAGGATGCTGCTGTGTTGAATGAATACATGAACAGATTATAGCTTGAGCTGCTTCATTTCCTGCTCACCGGGAATAACCTTCCATGATCTGTATTCTGCCCCGTATTCCCGGACGAGTTCTTCCACCTTCTTCACGTCCTCTTCTCTTATCATTATGATACCTCTCTCATATACCACGGAAGGTATCTCTTCCAGCAGACCCTTCTTGTGCCTGTTGTACTGGCTGTAGTTTGAGTACGTGTCATAACCGTACAGTTTCCTGAAAAGGGAGTTCACCCTGCTCTTTCTCCTCTTCCTGCTGTTGGTATAGGATGCGTGGATCTTGATCAGTATTGAAGTCTTCATAAGAGAATAGAACAAGAGGGTCTATATGCTTTATCTCTATAATACGGCGGTATACCACCGTATTGGATGGAGTCGACTGTGTCAAGATGGGGGAAACCTTACAAAGACCAGAGAAACTGGCCGGGATACAATGAACAGCTGGTGGTGAGGGGAGAGTTCTATCCGGACCTCGGATTCTCGAAGAGGTGGAATTCAGATCTGAGGAAGATGAACGGATCCAGGAGAGGAGGACAATTTGAATTTCCGGACTCACTGATAAAATGGCTGGTGATATGGAAGCAGCTCGTGGACTACCGTGGACTGGAAGGGATAACAGGGAAGCTGCATGAATACGGCCTCATACCGGATTATCCGGACTATACCACAATATGGCACCGCATCCATGATCTTGTTACGGAGATAAGGATGCCTGATTACAGTGATCTCGATCCGGCATCAGACGGCACTGGATTGAAGGCATCAAATGCCGGAGAATGCCGCGTCCTGAAGTACGGCGATCCGGATGCGGGGAGGAGGAAGCATCTCGTTGTGGTGATCACGGCGGGCGTGAAGACGAAGAAGATCATCGGCATTGAGGTGTACATTGAGGGAAAGGATCACTCTGAGCCCGATGCAGCCCGTAAGCATATCGGCAAAGGATACAGTGTCAGGGAATTCTTTGGTGACGGTGCTTTTGACACCAATGACATGTTCTCCTTCCTCGGAGCCAGGGGCATCAAGCCCATAATAAAGATCAGGAAGAACGCTTCCACGGATCGGTGCAGGGGAAGCAGGTACTGCAGGAAGGAGATAAGGGAATACCAGGAGAAAGGATACAGGAAATGGGCAGATGACAACGATTACGGGATGAGGTGGCCGGGAACAGAAGGGATCATCTCTGCCGTTAAGAGGAAGTTCGGAGAGAACTGCGTGAGCAGAAGCACAGAAGGACTGGAAGCTGAGGGATGCCAGAGGTTCTGGATATACGATTATATAAACCAGCGGGCAAAGAAGGAGGTGAAGGCAGTGAACTGATCGATGATTGAGGGAAAATAAGAAAATGATCGCATTATGTGCGGGTGCCGGGAGGATTTGTTAAACAGAGCGGGCCGCATGGAAAATAAAAAATAGATTCAGTCATTTTACAATCAATGAAAATCGCCTTTCTCATTAAAGAAATATATCCAAGCGCAGGGCAGACATATAACCTCGGTGAAATAATAAAATATTTATTATCATTGCACTCCGACTGGGGGATTTCTGTGTTTTCCAGTAACGTCTATTATCCATTAGTTGAGGGAATGAATGATCCAAGAGTTAGAATTATAAAAATTAATGAATACTATGGTTCTATGTTATTTAAGGCTAAACTCGCAGCCAGACTAAAAGAATATGATGTTCTGTACGTTAAGGGAAGCTATCCGTACGTTTTTCCAGCAATAGAGTCCAAACGACCAACAGTATTGGTCATCCACCAGATGGAGTCTCCAAAATTATTCAATGGGGTGGTACCAAAACTAAAAATAATTGCCGCAAATTTGCTGACAAATCATGTCCTGAAGAAAGCTGACAATGTTGTAACAGTTTCGGATGAACTGGGTTCATTTTATGAAAAGAAATTTGGCATAAAAATAAAGGTTATACCGGACCAAATTTCAGGTCTCTTTTTTGCGTCACCACTAAGAAAAGTTCCAGATAGGTCTCAAGAAATTAGATTGTTAACCGTGGGCAACTGGGACGGATCGAATGGAAGAAAAAGGCACGATATACTCCTCAGTGATTTTGCTAATGCAATCAAAGTTCTACCTAAATTGCACATTTCCATGGTCGGTCTTTCCAATGATAATTTAAAAGAACTCGGTAAGGTTTGTAATGATTTGCAGCTAGATAGTTACGTAACATTGAAGGGATACCTTGGAGAGAAGGAACTAATAGAAGAATTCAAAAATAACCACATTTACGCAACCGCCACCACATACGAAGGTTTTTATAGGCAGATAGTCGAAGGTTTTGCTAGCGGCATGCCTGCACTAGTATACGATTCTAGGAAAATTACCAAAGAACCATCCAGTTGTGCGTCCGTAAATCATGTACTTAAGTCTGGAGCCGGTGAGTTGTTCTCTGATTCTGAATCCTTCACCTCTGCCATAATTAAGATTCTCGCTAATTATATTGAGTATAGTAGAAAAGCCAGGATATACGCAAAACTCTTTTCCGAAGAAGTTGTAGGTCTCAAGACAGAGAGATTGCTGGAAAGCATGGCATCCTAGCCAGAACTTTAATATGTTATTTTGGTACTCACCGGATCGCGTTTATGGTTATGGATTCACCAAAGATATTGGTAGGCTTATTCTCCTATAATGAGGGCGAAAACTTAAAGGAAATGTTCGATGAAATCAAAAGACAGTCCATCAATCTGGACTGTAGGATCGTTCTCGTAGACGAAAGTGATGAATCCAAAAGCTTAGCAATAGTGAATAAGATCGTTAGCAAGGAAAGAGTGATCAACTTAGTAAAAGCAGATAGAAGGATGGGCAAAGTACATGGGTATAATATCCTTTATGAATATTTTCTTAAATCTAATAGTGATATTCTTCTACATTTTGATGTGGATCACAAGCTCTCGGATCATGCTGTTCCACTTCTTGCCTGTTCCATTGATTCTGGCTTCGATATTGCAACCTGCCTTAATAAACCGATCAAACCTGCAAATTTATTCCAAAGGGTGCAATATGTTATGACAGCACCTGCTACGTCACAGCGTGAAGATGGAATTTTTAATCTTCCGTTGGTTGGCCATAACGGTGCATATAGCAGGAAAGCTGTAGAGGTTATAGGAAATATTCCAGGCGGCGGGATTGATGAGGAGACCTATGTACTTTCAAAAGTTTTAGCTTGTCGCCTTTCTTATACGATAGTTAAGAACGCCATCAGCTATTTTACAATTCCCGGGACGTTATCGGATTACATGCGAAGCAGTAGGAGAGTATACGGAAAGGTAAAAGCTTTCAATGAGTGGTATTCTAAAAATAAAGCAGGTGAAAAATTTAGCAACCCAAACCAGATAGAAAAGATAATATATTCTTTTCCCCCTATACAATTTATTATCAGATCACTTCTTTCTGATCCTGTTGCTTCCATGTTTATTCCATTTATTCTGATTGTCAGATGGACAATAATGAGAAATGCGAAGATTTATAATTCCGATACGTGGGAAACGATTGAAACAACAAAGACCTTGAAGGAGCGACCCGTATGAAAAACCCAAGTAATAGAAAGCCCGTGCTATCTGTTTTAGTAATGGCCTATAAGAGAAAGGAATTTATTATGGAGGCCATTGAATCAGTCCTGAATCAGACCATCCTGAGGAACTATTATGAGATTGTATGTGTGGTAGGGTTTCATGATGATACCTTCTCAGCATTTTGCCAACTGAATAGCATAAAGGAGATATTTTGTGATGGCAAAATGGGCCAAACTATTGCATCAGGCATAGCAGCATGTCGTGGTGAAGTTGTGGTATTTATCGAAGATGATGACAAACTCAGGAGTGACAAACTTGAGCGGGTGCTTCAAGTGTTTAAAAAACACAATTGCGTCTATTATCATAATAATACTGAGTTGATAGATGAAAACTCCAGATTGATATCAGGAAGTATAAGCCCGTATGATGTGCAGATACCCGAGTCCTTTCTCTGGTATCCGATCCGTGGATTTCGCAATGTTTTAAGACACAGAGGGGACTTTAACATGTCAAGCATAGCAGTAAGGAGGAGTAGCTTAAATCATTATGTGAACATCATAAATAAAATTGAAACCTCCCCGGACAGCATTATTTTCTTCTTACTGATGCAGACTAACATGCCATTCTATTTCGATGCTGAAAAGACGACTTTTTATAGGGTACATAACTCTGAAACAAACAGTATTGGAAACACGTCTCCTCAGAAAATTTTGGATACTTCTCTCAGATTCTATCGCAGCAGGTTAGTTGCTTATGAGGCTATGCATTCTGCTCCAGTTAAAAAAATTTTCCTTGGATACGTACTGGAATCTAAAATGGGTACCTATATAGATGGTCAATTGGATTTAAAACCTCGTTTTTCGGAAGAATTGAAGTTTTTTCTGATTGCCCTAACTAGGCCATCAAAATTTTATATGATATTGCTGTTTGCAACCGTGCTTACAAGAATTTTTCCGAACTATGTACGGCAGAATAAAGAAACGAGGAGATCAGAGAGGTATAAACAGATGCAGTAATTCGCAGGGTGCATTATGAAAATAGATTTTATATCTATCGGTTATTATCCGATTATTGGCGGCACTGAGACCGTGGTTAAAAACTTGGCTGAGAAAATGGCTCTTAAAGGGCATAATGTCACAGTTCACGCGAGTACATATAATCCAAATTATAGTGGAAAATTAATGCGCAGGGAAGTGATCAATGGAGTCTACGTGATAAGATACAAGCTCCTCCCTTTCTATGTTTTTTTGCCAAAAATTAGGGACCCTGAAGTTATTCATCTTTTTTCCTATGGCGACAATTTCGTTTTTCAGACAGTGCTGCATCATTCAAAAAAATTCGTCAGTTCGCCTATCGGCGAAGAGATATATTCGAATCATAAATTGCGGAATAGACTTATGGGTGGCAGGATACTTAACTATTCAAACGTAATTTTTGCTCTTACTACGTACGAAAAGATTGAATTGAATAGAATATATGGAATATCTTCAAATAAGATTGTTGTCTTTCCTGTTGGGATAAAGGCAGAGGATCTCTTGCCGCCGGACACATCGAATGTCAGAGAGAGCATTTTAAAAGTTAGCAGTGAGCAGTATTTTGTTAGACTGGCAAGACTAGATAAGGTTAAGAAATTAGAGTTTGGTATACGGCTTCTTCCTCGCTTGCGGAATATGAAATATATCGTGGTAGGACCTACAGATGACATGAGCTATTTAAAAGAACTTCAAGAGCTGAGCAAAAGGCTTAATGTCGAAGACCGTGTGATCTTTACGGGAATGGTAAATGAGGATGAGAAGAGATTGCTACTCCATAAATCGAAATTTTATCTTATAGCTAACCGTGAAACCTTTGGTGGTGCCACTATCGAAGCCATAGCTCAGGGTACTCCCATCGTTGCCCCAAATGTCGAGGAATATAAGGACATAGTTATAGATCACTTCAATTCATTGATTTATGAGTATGATTCAATTGAAGACTGCGCAAAAAAAGTGGAAAAGTTGAATGAAGACGATGGTTTGAGACAAAGACTTAGGGCAAATGGAATACAAATGGCTAAAGAAAATTTTAACTGGGATCGTATAGCGGATGCAGCTGAACGAATATATATGTCCCTATAATCGAGACCTGTGAACATCTCGAGATACATTCGAACTTTCAGGAATTGGCCACTAATATTTTTTAACATCTATAGGAAGAATTTCAATTTTTGGGTTAAGTACCGCGATGGCAGAAAAGTCAAGGTTCTGAGTCAGGCGCATCTCTATTTTCTGTCATTTTCTCCTAACAATTTACAATACGATCAAAATAGTGACGTGCTTTTCTTTAATTTTAATGGAGATTCTGTTAAATTTAAAGGGGCCTTGAATAATGGAGATATCAGTAGTATTTTTGGAGAAGTCTGTTATAATGTCGAAGTTTACGGAAAGACCGTTGTAGATATAGGGGCAAACATCGGAGATTCTTCTGTTTTCTTTGCACTTAAAGGGGCTTCCAGAGTTATTGCCTTTGAGCCTTCCTATGCTAATTTTTTGACTTTACAAGAAAATATTCACCTGAATGGCTTAGATACAAAAATTTTGCCACTTCATAATGGTGTTTCCGCTAAAGACTGCATTATAAAATTACCCGTGAGTATTTCCGGAGGAATTATTAACGCATTAAATGATCAATCAACTGAAGGCATCAATATAGAGATGATATCAATCGAAAAGGTGATAAAACAATATAATCCACAAGTAATAAAAATAGATTGTGAGGGTTGTGAATATGAAATTTTTGAAGATTTATCAGCAGACTTATTGCAGAAAATTGAATCTATTACTGGCGAATATCACGATAAAGGATTTGATATAATTAATAAAAAATTACGTAATGCAGCCTTTGAAACTACCTACCAGAAACATAAGTCTACCGGTTTGTTTACTGCATACCGTAAATAAACGCACTACTGTATACCTTCCTTTCTGAGAAGGGATAAAGGAATGGTGATTCTGTCTACAGGCGTTAAATGCACCACTGCTTGTGGATACGATCTTCTTGTTATTCTTATCTATATTTGGTTTTTCAGAATTGTAGGCACATGTTCTGACCTGAAGCCAGATAATTCTACTAGAATGTCCTTCCGTTTCCTCGTTATCCCTGTTGTGATCTCCTTGCTGCTCCGCAGTATTACATTTCTCAGCCTATGCAACTCCAGAAGTGTCTTCTCTACAGAGTATTTCTCAAGCAGGCCAGAAGATCTCATGTATGTCAGAATTCTGGATCTGAGGGCAAATGCAATGGAATTCACGAACCTCTCTCCGATCGGTGCATCCATACCGCGAACCTTCACAGGTTCTCCTCCTGTGAATGTCTTGGACGACTTGAAGAGCTTCTCCACAGAATTCCGTTTACGATACTGGGACAGGACGTATTCCGTATATGAACACCGGTAAACGTTATTATCCTGATCTCCCTGCTTTTACCACCACGATACCTTTTCAAGTGCATCAAGGATGTCTTTCTGCTTTCTTGTCCTCTCCAGTTCGCTCATACTGCCATTTGCATCTTCCACAACTGTAATCGCCGGTTGATTTTTGTGCATTTTCGCCGGAATAAAATTGACCCCCATCGCCGGTTTAATTTTGACCCCTGTCCATGTCTGGACAGTGGTCTTAGTTGTACGGGCTGGGGGTGTGGAGAAT
>JAKAUD010000100.1 GCA_021827885.1 Thermoplasmata archaeon
AACAGAATGTATCAACAGAAATCCTCAGCCCTGGAGAACCAATATCATACCTGAACATGACTATTTCTGGAAAGTCCTTTTACCTGCCGGCTTTTTCCGGAAACACCGGAGCTAATTTTGCTATTATTGTCAATGTAAGTGGTTTGATTGCACCGAAGCTCAAACCTGATAGAATAGAGTTGGTTGAAAACTATACTGTCCCGCCTGATATGAAATTCTACAGCTGCTTTGGTTGGCGTGACTACCATAATACAACTAAACCTGGACCTTTATATTCCGAGAGATCCTTCAATACTTCACTATGCAAGCCAAATCCTCATAATATCACTGCGGATCTGGTCAATGAGAGTCTTGCGGTCAATGGTTATTATTCATTTGTATGGGTACAAAATACCTGTCAGGGCATAATCAGGCTCAATCCTGGAGACAATATCTACATTGGTTTCGAGTACTATCTTCTTGGTATGTCCAATCCGGTCACGGTTTCATTCCTATTGAGGTTGCAATATGTTGAATAAGGCTGGATTTAGACATAAGGTTGTGCCCATAATACTGACTTTTGCACTTATTATAATAGTCTTTCAAATCCCTCAGGTTTCACAGGCCGCAACTACAAATCCGTCTCCTCCAGTATCGGGGTTGAATGGATACAAAGGAAACGATGCCATTTACATGACAACCGCAATAAAAGATGAAGTGTATTGTGATAATTTTCTCGCCAATACGAGTGCTCAAAAAACTTCAGGAACTTGTTATTATGATCAGCAACCTGGCACAGGGGCTCCGTGTAATAGGTATCTGACGAGGGATGGTATTTCATTGGCGACAGGTTCAAACGTATCGATCGATAAGAATTGCACGCTTTCCTTAAAAGAATACTATTCCCCTTCATCTTCCTCTTTATTCGTTCGTGTTCCTGTAAGCATCGTAGGAACTACGTTTACAACCAACGAACTAGGAACAAGTGGCGTGTATATGGGAAAAGCATCGGTGTGGAGAGTAGGGATCATTTACAATGTTTCAAGCAACATTCAAAATTGCCCAAACGGGAATGGTTTCGTATTAAAGCCTTGTGCCCAATACAATGCGGGTTACAACATATCTTGCTTGAACAGTTCTCAGAAAATAGTTAAGTCAAATAGTACAGTTAGTAATACTTATTCAAACTACCTAAAATACGTTAAGGATGGTGCTTACGTCTTGAGCATTGCCGCCCTAGCCGGGTTTCCCTGCCTTGCTATCCCTGCTATTGTAATAGGAGGGATATGTACTTTGTATTCTCTGGAACCGATCAATCCTAATGCATGTGCAACTGGACCGTCAGAATACGGTTACATGGATAGTGGTGCTAAAACAACCAGTCAAACTCCTGCATACCAGTACATTCCCGTTGCAGAGAACTCTGGCCATTGCTGGATTTCCCCGTGTGGGAGTTGCGGTAAATTAAATAACACTTACTCTGTGAGCACTTTCGCATGTATAAAGGTCAGATGTAATAATTTCAAAAGCTCTGGAGACCTAAATATTACGGGAGTTAACCAAATGTGGGTAACCGGGCAACAAGGTGTTACTTCACCAACCTCTCCCATCAACGGTTCAAAGGCGACGATCTCGTTGCCAATGGTACCGGCTTATATGATTTCTGGCACAGTGAAATCAACCACTGGGTCTAATCTTTGCGGGCAAAAGGTAGAAATTAGTGATAAGAGCAATGGTACTGCCTACGTTGTGAACACAAATGAGACTGGAGAATATCGTTTCTTCGCGAAACCTGACTGCAATTACCTTGTATCACTCTGCTCTGATCCATCATATAGCCATTGCCTGAGTGCGTCCAGCACTAACAATGAAGGAGGCAACACAAGCGTCAATTTCATCACTCCACCTTATAGGGCACAGTTCACAGAATCCGGTCTCCCCTCAGGCACAGAATGGTCCGTTAATCTTTCAGGGGGAGTGCAATATTCCAGTTCAGATTCCATGGTGTTTGATCTCTCCGATGGAACTTATTCGTATACGGTTGAACCATTAACAGGTTATTCGATCAATCCCTCATCTGGAACCATCCAGGTTTCAGGTGCCAATCCTTCCACTCAGGACATCAAATTCACTCCTGTAGGTACGATAACATTCACAGCCTCGAACGTGAACGGAAACACCTGGTCTGTCACCCTCGATGGAAACACGGAACAGGCTTCATCTTCCGAAATACAGTTTTCATCTTTGGCATATGGAACTTATTACTATTCCATCGGAGTGCCTTCTGGTTATTCTGGAAACCCGACGAGCGGTTCAGTTTTACTGGAATCAGCATCCTCATCTGTTAGCATAGCCTTCTCACCCACCTCGTATTATACTGTCACATTCCACGAGAGTGGACTCCCATCTGGGCGTACATGGTCTGCCACCATGACGGGTACCACAAAATCCGCATCCGCCGGTTCTGACATCAGTTTCTCCGAGCCTGACGGATATTTCTCATACTATTTTTCCAATATACTGGTTCCTCTTCCCGGAGACCCCGGTCACTATAAAGAATATTATGCACCTGGTGGCACCGCGCATGTCAACGGAGCAAGCCAGACAATCGATGTTACATATCATTACAGGATAATATTTGCATGCGTGAACGCATCAACAGAGATACTGCTTGCATCTGGATCTTATGAGCAGGCGCAATATGTCCATGCTGGAACTGAGATCATGACGTTCAATGCAACAACGGGATCACTGCAGTCTGAAGCCGTCCAGACGGTAATTTCAGTCAATCAATTTGGAATGTATACGATCAACGGCAACCTGCAGGTATCAGGTGATCAGCAAATACTCACAAATCATGGCTGGATGGAGGCAATGCATCTCCATTACGGGGAGATGATATTCGATCCGCTTAACGGAACATATCTTGCGATAACATCTATTCATCAGTCGCATGGTACATATAGGATGTACGATTTCATCCTCCCGGGAAACTATAACTACGTTGCATATTCGTATCTACTTCAGGGCATTTCAAGCTGATCCCTGAAGAATCATATATCCACGAATGCATCATGGCGGAATGCACATTCTTCTGGTTCTTGCATCTTTACTCGCAGATATCTAGAACGTACAGATTGACCTGGGAGATGATAATGATCGTATACGTTTTGCAACGGTTCGCAATATGGCTAAAGCAATAGATGTGATAAGAATTTAATAGATAATATATTAATTTGACGTTAAAGAGGTGGAATATGATAATATTCATATCTTGTAAAATCATGATTACTTCCTACTTCGAAAGTATAAGAGCCAAGACTCATGACGATACATCCTCCAGGTTTACTGAAATCTCCAATGTTACGGGTTTCGACAAGCCCATGAGAGATACACGGAGGTGAATGGTGACCGGTTCACCACTTGATAAGTATGTGTTTGGCATTACTTCCGGTTGAATAAAATAAAGATCAAAAGCTACAAATGAAAAGCGGTAGCTTGCATTTGCCTTGTTGCCGGTCTGGTTAGTTAGTGTATAAGTGCATGTGTGGTTCACCTGGAGTGGATTCACCCATTGCAACTGGCACTTCACATTCTGGCTGACGTTCCCTGCCGTGTCATTTTTAATGTATTGGTAGGCAAATGGAATGCAATTTTTCCATTTGGACAGGAAAACAGGACCATATAAGGCTCTAAATTTAGGGCAAGGACCGCCAACGAGCAAAGAAAGATTTCGCAGATTCTGCAATATGCTATAATTTCCTACGACCTGGACTGATGACGGATCCAGGTTGGGTGCCAGTGAACCTTGGATGTACAAGACATTGTTTATTTGAGTATTCCTACCAGTAACAATCCACTGGGAAGCAGTCAGCAGGACGAAAGAAAATGTTGAATTCGGATAACCCTTCTCGGAGATTGTGGCAAATGCCTTCATGCACTGCTGATCCCAGCTGCCAAATTGATTTGAGAAGTTCGTCCTGTACGTGTAGGTTGCATTTGCCATTTCAGAGTTGACAGTAATTGGAGGGAGCCTGGAAGTGTTAAGTTCAACGAAAGTGATAGGAACAGCAACTATGATCACAGCGATGACGGCGAATATGATCAACTTATTGCTTCGGCGGATCATCTAAGAAATGAAACTGCATGGAGGTATATAATACATAAGCATCCTCAAAAACATTAAACGTAACCATTTTACATGAAATCATAAGTATTGCACATGAATCTGTTGCAACCCAGTTTCCATGAATTTTACAGGGAGATCGGGAAGACCGGTGATCCTCTGAGCCATATCCAACAGGATCAGATCTGCCCTGCAAGATCTCAATGACAACCTTGCTGATAGTATGGATGGCAAAAATGCATTATGATTCCGTTCTGATCATTAGGATACTTCAGATGAAGAAATTGTGCAGATAATCTGGTTCACCGATGATATGGGTTTCAGGTGCCTAAAAACCTCCATAGAACACTTTGGAAATTCTGATCGGGATTCTTATCCTCAAAGGTATTCGAAACACAAAGAGAGATGTCATTGACTCGTTTCTAAAAAATGCAGACAATACGGAATAGCTTACAGGTTTGCATGATACTGTCATAGGCTTAATTGATTCGTAAGTACCGAGAAAGTGGGAGAAAGCATGTTCAATGAGTCTGGTTATAAAAATGACAGCAGCGATTTGAACACATTTCCACAATCAAGACAATTATGAAAAACAAAGGAAAAAATCTCATATATTTAATGATCGACTGCGTTTAAGAATTTAGTCCGGTTCCTGAAATGATGGGACTGGCTTGAATAATGGCTAAATTAAGACTGTAATTTCCAAATTTCAAAGAAATGATATTTATGAACCATGTGAATATACAGTTACGTGAGACCAGACTATGTAAAGGTCAGCATACCTTCAGGTCCGAATTACAACAAAATCAGAGGCTCGCTGAGAGAAAGATCTCTTTTCACTGTATGCGAAGAAGCGAGATGCCCTAACATCGCTGAATGCTGGGACTCTGGAACAGCAACATTCATGGTAATGGGGGGTAATTGCTCTAGGGGATGCAGATTCTGTTCTGTAACGCATGGAAACATGATGCCACTTGATCCAGATGAACCCTTAAAGGTCGCTGAATCCGTAAAGGAAATGGGTCTCAAATTCGCTGTAATTACATCTGTGGACAGGGATGATCTTCCTGATCAGGGGGCTTCTCATTTTGCCAGAGTAATTAAGGAGGTTAAAGCGATAGGCGTCAAGGTTGAATCGCTTATCCCGGATTTCCAGGGCAGGATAGAACTGATTGATTTGATCGCAGAAACGAGACCCGAGGTTATTTCACATAACATTGAAACTGTAAGGAGGCTGACTGGATCCGTACGGGATCCAAGGGCGGGATACGATCAGTCTCTTTCCGTTCTTAGATATGTAAAAGATTCCAACCCCGATCAGATCACAAAATCATCAATCATGCTGGGATTAGGGGAGTCTGATCATGAAGTGACAGAAACCCTTCATGATCTGAGGGATTCCGGAGTTGATATAGTCACTATAGGACAGTATCTCAGACCTTCAAAAAAACAGATTGAGGTTGTTGAATACTGTCCAGCATCGAGATTTAAGATGTTTGAAGAGATTGGGTATGAGATTGGTTTCCAGTACGTTGCATCTGGACCGCTGGTAAGATCATCATACAGGGCAGCAGAGGCTTGGGTTAGGAGGAGGATTGAAAATGGAGCAGGAAAAAAAGGAAAAGAAATCGTCGGATAAACCATTATATATCAGGGCGTTCGCGGCCATGGTTATATCCAGGACGCTTGACAAGAAGATCGTGAGTGCTCAGAGGCAGGGAAGAGTTGGCTTTTATACACCAACTATGGGACAGGAGGCCCTCCAGATTGGAGCTTCAATGGCACTGGAGAAGGATGATCTAGTCTATGGATATTACAGGGACGTTCCGCTCATGCTTCACAGAGGCGTTCCAATGGAGGCAATAATAAACCAGATTATGGGAAATAGTGCTGATACTGCCAAGGGAAGGCAGATGCCAAGTCACTATTCAAACAAGCAGTTCAATTTCATGTCCGTTCAGAGTCCGGTGGCCTCAAATCTTCCACCTGCGACCGGAGCCGCGTATGCCCTTAAATATAGAAAGATGAAGAATCTTGTTCTCACGACATTCGGAGACGGCGCATCTTCGACACCTGATTTCCATGCAGCTATGAACATGGCTGCAGTATTCAAACTGCCGGTTATTTTCCTATGTGAAAACAATGGATGGGCCATTTCACTTCCCGTAGAGCGGCAGACACTGGTTGAGATATCCGAGAAGGCAGCTGCTTACGGAATGCCCGGAGTCAAGGTGGACGGAATGAATTTTGTCGAGGTGTACAAAACATGCAAGGAAGCAATGCGTAATGCAAGAGCAGGCAAGGGTCCCACATTGATAGATGCACTCAGCTACAGAATGGGACCACATTCAACATCTGATGATCCATCCAAATACAGAAAGGATGATGTTACAGAGGGAAGCGAGAAAGATCCGATTGTTGTTGCTGAGAAAATACTCATAAAGATGGACTACGCTGATGACAAGCTCCTGGAAAAAATAAAGTCTGAGGCTGTAAAGACTGTGGATGAGAAATTCGATGCGTGTGAAAAGATACCGCCACCAGATCCAATGACAGCTTTCACCGAAGTATACAAGAAAACATCATGGATGGTCGAGGAGGAGGTGAAGAACATACTATGACAGCAAAGGCAATGAACATGGTACAGGCTCTGAATTCCGCACTTGATAACCTCATGAAAAAGGACGATCGAGTTATCCTGCTTGGAGAGGATATAGGTGTTGATGGTGGTGTTTTCAGGGTTACTGATGGATTGCTTGCCAAATATGGTCCTGAAAGAGTCCTTGACACACCACTTGTTG
This sequence comes from Thermoplasmata archaeon, assembly GCA_021827885.1. Next base: position 6,907 of record JAKAUD010000100.1, read on the forward strand.
AGCTGGGGATTATTGGAATGGGAATCGGTATGGCCATACAGGGTCTGAGACCGATACCTGAGATACAGTTCCAGGATTTCATTTATACTGCCATGGATCAGATAATAAACCAGATGGCCAAGCTTCGCTTCAGGTCAGGTGGAGAATATACCTGCCCACTGGTCTTGCGAACACCATATGGTGGTGGCGTCAAGGGAGGTCTCTATCATTCTCAGAGCGGCGAGACATATTTCGCACACACAGCAGGCCTGACTGTCGTTACACCGTCGAACCCATATGACGCCAAGGGTCTCCTGGTATCGGCTGTTGAGTATGAGGATCCTGTCATCTTCCTGGAGCCAAAAAGGTTGTACAGAGCTCAGAAGCAGGATGTCCCCGAGGATATTTACACCGTACCGATTGGCAAGGCAAATCTTGTCCATGAGGGCACGGACCTGTCAATACTAACGTATGGTTCAATGGTTCCGACGGTTCTTGACACTGTGACCAAGAATAACCTTAACGCCGATGTCCTTGATCTAAGGACATTGCTTCCATTTGACAAGGACGCAATTATGTCATCCGTACAGAAGACGGGGAGGGTCGTGATAGTGCATGAGGCACCAAGGACTCTCGGCATGGGTGCAGAGATATCGGCGACTATAACAGAGAGGGGAATAGACTACCTCTATGCTCCGATAATCAGGGTTACCGGGCCTGATACCCCATTCCCGTACAGGCTCGAGGAATATTATATCCCGAATGAAAAGAGAATTATGAATGCAGTTAACAAAGTAATGGAGAGTGCTTGAATGTTTGAGTTTAAATTACCGGATATTGGTGAAGGCGTAACTGAAGGTGAACTGGTCAAATGGCTTGTCAAGGAAGGTGATTCCATAAGGAAGGAACAGGAGATGGTAGAAATAATGACGGACAAGGTAACTGTCAAGATACCATCGCCAGTTGAAGGAAAAGTGTCGAAGCTTCTTTTCCAAGAGGGAAAGGTCGTGAAAGTCGGTGAAGTCCTGATCCAGATTGATGACGGGAAAACAGAGGTATCGACCAACATGCAGGTTTCCGGAACCGAATCCCCTCCAAGGAAACAGGAAACGCCGGTGCCCCAGCAGGCATCGCAGCCAGCTGAGAGGAAAGCTGAAGCCGTCGTTGAGATGAAAGACGAGGAACACAGAAGTATTTCTAAAGTGCTTGCGTCACCCGCAATCAGAAAACTGGGACGCGACCTTGGCGTTGATATATCCAGAATCAGGGGAACCGGTCCGAACGGGCGCCTGCTGGAGGAAGATGTTAAGAGATACGCTAACATGAAAAATCAGAGACCTCAGGTACAGAAGGAGGCTCCGCAACCTGCATCCCGGGTGGTCACTGAGGCGACTGCTCCGGAGCCAACGCAGCCTGCTGTATTGGACTCAGATACAATCGAGCTCCGTGGGCTCAGGAGGATTATCTTTGAAAAGATGACTAAGTCCAAGCAGATAATGCCGCACTTCACTATTTTTGAGAGCATTGATATGACTGGTCTTAATAACCTCAGGGATTCCCTTAAGGCCAAGGGAACATCGACAGGATACACAGCATTATTCGTGAAGGCATGTTCTATAGTACTCAAGGAATTTCCTAAATTTAACGCAGTATACAACGAGTCAAGCAGAAATTACACAATGAAACATTATTATAACATCGGTGTTGCAGTTGATACTCCTGATGGCTTGACTGTGGTCGTAGTAAAGGATGCGGATAAAAAGGATATTCAGACTCTATCAGCAGACATTCAGACTCTCGCAGAAAAAGCCAGAAAGAACTCCCTTTCACTTTCGGAAGTGCAGAATTCAACCTTCACTGTCTCGAATGTCGGTTCTATTGCAGGAATCGCATCAACGCCTATCATAAATTATCCGGAAGTAGCGATACTGGGGGTTCACAGGGTGGAAACTGCACTTGATGCAAATAACAAGCAGTATAACAGGATGTATATATCTATGTCATGCGATCACAGATTGATTGACGGTGCTGATGCTGCTCGCTTTGTTGCAAGGTTAAAACAGATTCTTGAGGATACGCAGCAACTGGTGAGGTGATTTTATTGCAATATGATGCTGTTATAATAGGTGGGGGACCTGGCGGCTATTCCTGTGCAATCAGGCTGGCTCAGAAAGGTAAGAAGGTTGCTGTTGTAGAGAAAGACAAGGTTGGAGGGGAATGCCTCAATTACGGTTGCATCCCTTCAAAGGCGTTCATAGAGCTCGCGGATTCGATCCATTACCTCATGGATATGAACGTCCTTCATTCAGTTCCCCAGGTCGATATGAAAGGATGGCAGGATTGGAAATGGAAGATGATAGGTAAATTGACAGGCGGCGTCCGAACCCTGCTGAAGGCATACGGCGCCACACTGATCGAGGGTACCGGGGAAATCGTAGATGCGAACCATGTCAGGGTATCAGATACGGTTTATGAATGTGAAAACATAGTAATTGCGACAGGATCAAGCCCGATCACGTTACCTGGATTTGACTCCGTTATATACAACAGGGAATTTCTTGATCTTGATAAGATACCAGAGAAAATCGCCATTATCGGTGGTGGATACATAGGTGTTGAATTGGGTACAGCCATGCGAAAAATGGGTTCCGATGTTACCATAATTGAGATGATGGACTCGATTCTTCCTGGGATTGATCGTGATCTTTCTTCTGTTGTTCACAAGAGGCTCCTTTCGCTCGGCATCAAGGTTATGCTCAGCAAAAAGGTTCTGGGCGTCTCGGGATCTCCGAGAGCGGTTATAATGCTGGAAGGAGGTGAAAAGATCGAGGCAGAAAAGGTTCTGATGACTGTCGGACGGAAACCAAATACGACTGGATTCAGCCTCGATAAGATACATGTTCAGATGGATGGCAGGTTCATCAAGGTCGACAAGCACATGAGGACAAGCGTTCCGAATGTATACGCGATAGGTGATGTCGCTGGGCAGCCTATGCTTGCACATAAGGCATATTACGATGCTGATGTTGCTGCGGACAATATATGCGGCGAGGACAGGGAATCTGATTACAGGGCAATGCCGATTGTTGTATATTCTGATCCTGAGATAGCATATACAGGAAAGAAGGGTGAGAAGGAGACGTTCTTCCCGGTTGCCGCCAATGGAAGAGCATTAGGAATGAATTCAAGTGCGGGTGCATACAGATTGTATTACAACGAGGGAGGGACGATTACAGGAGGTGGGATCGTATCGCCACATGCTTCGGAGTTGATAAGTGAAATCAGCCTTGCTGTTGAGTCAGGTCTTTCTCTTATGGACATAGGCATGACGATACATCCGCATCCCACCTTGTCTGAAGGCGTTCATGAATCTGCAGAGGGTGGTTATCGTAAGCAGCTCCACTACAAATCTGTCGGTTGATCTCGGATCAATAGAATATGCAGAGTGCCTGGAAATCCAGAGAAAACTTGTTTCGATGAGGCGGCTGTCCTCAATACCTGATACCCTCCTATTCCTGGAACATGATCCGCCTGTTTATACTATTGGCAGGAAGGCAGATCCATCCAATTTCCCTGGAATTGATCCTGTGCAGACAGAGAGGGGCGGAGATATAACATTTCATGGCCCAGGACAGCTTGTCATATACCCAATATTTGACATGCGGATCGATGGAAGAAAGGATGTCAGGCTGTTTGTTCGCAGAATAGAGAAGGCAATCATTTCAGGACTGGCTGCTTTAGGATTGGAGGCTTATGTAGGGGAGGAACCAGGCATATGGGTTGAAGGCAAAAAAGTTGCATCACTCGGTCTTGCAATCGATGATTATGTTTCCTATCATGGAGCTGCAATAAATTATTCTCCTGAGACACTGAAAGGTTTCTCTAGGATCAGGCCATGCGGACTTGATCCACAAAACATGGGTTTCGTGGATTCAAAAAGAGAAGATATAATGGATAAGATGCTGCTTTCATTCGGAAAAGAATTTGGTGAATTCGCAACAGTAGAAAAGGATCTATTATTATTTTGAGCGTGCGGTCTTCCTTAACTCCCAGATCCTCTCCCTGAAGCCAAGTCTTTTATTCGCCACTAGCGCCATCATGAAGAGCAGAGAGGAGAGGCGGTTTGCAAACTGCAGAATGACTGGATCCAGATGGGATGATGAATTCAGGCCAACAACAGATCGCTCAAGTCTCCTGGCGACAACCCGGGACATGTGAAGTGCAACAGACTCCTCGGATCCACCGGGAAGGACAAAGAGATCTATCCTGCCTATCTCTTCTCTATATCTCAAAGTTCTCTCCTCGACCCATTCAACATCCTTTTTTGTAA
>JAKAUD010000103.1 GCA_021827885.1 Thermoplasmata archaeon
ACAGTGGGGAATTAACGCCTGTGGACACAGTCACCTCTACTCTATCCCTTCTTGAGAAGGAAGGGATAAAGCAAGTGAAGTGGTTGAAGCAGGAAGCCCACGTTCTTTAGACGTGGGAGGATGTCACCTGATGATGAGGCAGCAGCATGGGAAACTGCAATAGGAGAATCCAGAAGCGGTACAAAAGAAAGAATGTAGCCAACGGAGGCAAAAATATCATAAACTGCCGATTTTAGCTACCATTTCTTGCAAGATAAACACGCGAGATCCATTAGCTTCGCTATCACACTCAATTTAGGTTCAAAAGCTCAAAGGTTAAAACGCTTTGGAATATTCATGTAACATGAATATTTCAGAACTTCTAGGATCGGATGTAACCGTATGGTTGCTAGGGCAGGCTCAGGAAAACCTGATTCCCGGCCCTAAATTTGATGGAGTGCTTGTCGGCGTGGATTCAGGTGCATATATTTTTTCTGTTGATTCGGGGAAGGAATTCATAATCCTGCCGATGGGATTCTGCAGAATCCACGTTCACAAGAAATGAATTGGCAGCCTTTCCGTGTTTATGAATCTAAAATACATGAGAAGCACTTTGTCAAAGCCGGAGGAAGCACCCATGGGTGGAGAGCCTTTCACACCTTCATGGGCTCTATGAGAGACATAAGCATCAGCATGATCTCACCTCTCTTTTGATCGGGAACTATGACGTTGAACCTTGCCCTAAGAATGAGGATGTAGGTGTTCATTGTTGTCTCATCGACATATGACACAAATTCACCTGAATAATCTTTCATTGAAGCAGTTCTCTTCTCAATTTCGCCTGCTATTGATTCATAAGGAATGTACTTTGGAATCTCGTATCTGGCCTGAACGGTTATCCCGGGTTTTCTGAGAATAATGGCGCTCTGTATGACAATGGCATTTGGTATCCGGACAATGTCTCCGGAACTCAATTTCAATGTGGTGTAGTTGATGGTGAGGTTAGTAACCTGCCCTCCAAAACCCGTTGCCTCAATCCTGTCCACTGAGAAGAATTTGGGAAATACCACTGGATATGCACCGCCATATTGCCAGGTATTGATGAAAACATAATCACCTATCCTGAAAGGCCTCACCACTGTAAGGAGTATGCCTGCAAACTGGTTTGCAAGAACAGATTGTGAGGCTAAGCCAAGTACCACCGATATGATTGAACCTCCAAGGATAAGCGAAGACACGTTGATCCCCAGCGATGCCAGAACAACAACTCCTAGGATGAAATAGCCAATGATGCCGACAATAAACATTATTGGGTGAGCCCTCGACGGGGACATATACCGATGAATATATCTTCCTACTACGGTAAGAACTATCTTCAGTATAACATAAACAATTAACGCTATAAAAAATACATTAATGTATTTGGAAAAATTGGGAGGTATTATGGGAAACACAACAGTGATTACATATATCAGGATAAAAAGTGAAATCATCAGGCTGATCATGCCTAACATGGCACCTGTTACATGTTTGTTATTTCTCTCATCCATTATGTCTAATCGCTTTTACATTTATAAACCATCTATTATTTGAACTGAATTCGAAATATATTTCAATCGTGGCAAATCTTAAATTAAAACGGATTATAGGGGTAAGGTTCACATTATGGCAAGGAAAAATTCATCAGGGAGTATTCTGTCCCAGGTTCAGTATTCAACCAACATTCTGGAAACAATTGGCCACACACCATTGGTTCTCCTTTCAAGGATAGGAGCAGGAATGAGACCGAAAATCCTGCTTAAAATGGAAGGATTTAATCCGGGCGGTTCAGTAAAGGACAGGATTGGCGTTACCATGCTCACCGATGCCGAAAAGAAGGGATATATAAACAAGGGAGATTTGATAGTGGAACCCACATCAGGAAACACTGGCATTGGGTTGGCCATGGCATGCAAGGTCCTTGGATTTAACCTGGTTGTTACCATGCCTGACAAGGTGAGCGAAGAGAAGAGATCCATACTGAGGGCTTATGGTGCTGAGGTAGTTGTTTGTCCCGATGAAGCTCCAGCAGGCAGTGAAAACCACTATATGACCGTCGCAAAGAAGATTGCGAAGGAGAGGAAGGCATATCTTCCCAACCAGTATTATAACCAGTCAAATCCCAGGGCACACTACAAGGGAACCGGACCGGAGATATGGGAACAGACGAGGGGGAAGGTTACCCATGTTGTTGGGGGAATAGGAACCGGCGGCACCCTCTCTGGTCTGGGAAAATTCCTGAAGGAGCAGAACAGGAAGATTAAGATAATAGCGGTTGAACCTGAAGGCTCAATATACAAGGAATTGAAGGCAGGCATGAGGGATTATTCCTATACGGGATATCTCACAGAGGGGATAGGAGAGGACTTCCTTCCCGGTACGGCAAACATGGAAGTGATTGATGACGTCATAAAGATATCCGACAAGGATGCATACCAGATGGCAAGAAGGCTGGCCAATGAGGAAGGGATACTGGCCGGCAGTTCTTCAGGTTCAGCAGTTGCAGGGGCAATTGAGCTTTCGAAGATGCTCACCGAAGAGAGCCTTATCGTGGTCATAATGCCTGACAGGGGAGAAAGATACGCCTCAAAGGTATTTAATGACGAATGGATGAAGGAAAAGGGATTGCTTTGAGTTCAAAAAAAGGTGAAGAACCGGGTTTTACGACAAGGGCAATACACGATGGGCAGCAGGCGGAAGAACATACCGGTGCGGTCAGCATTCCCATATTCCTGACAAGCACGTATAAACAGGTTTCACCGGGTACCACAAAGGGTTATGACTATTCAAGAACGGATAATCCCACAAGAGAAGCCCTTGAAAAATCACTAGCTTCAATCGAGGGCGCAAAACATGGCCTTGCATTCTCATCCGGCATGGCAGCCATAACGGCGGTTTCATTGCTTCTCAGGTCAGGTTCAAAGGTCTTATCGTCAGATGACGTCTATGGAGGGACATACCGCCTGTTTAACATGATCCTGAATAATTTTGGCGTTGCAATCAACATGGTTGATTTTTCGGATGTTGAGGCAATAGAAAAGGAAATGTCAGGGAACAAGTATGACATGATCCTCATCGAATCGCCTACAAATCCTCTCCTTAAGGTATATGACATTGCAGAAATATCTGCGCTTGCAAGAAAACACCACGCACTGCTAGTGGTCGATAACACATTCATGAGCCCTTATCTTCAAAACCCGATCAAGTTCGGTGCGGATATTGTTGTCCACAGCACGACCAAGTACATAGGAGGGCATTCAGACGTCATTGGCGGGGCGATAATGCTGAACGACGATTCCATTTACAATCGATTGAAATTTATTCAGAATTCGACCGGGGCAGTACCATCACCCTTTGACGCATGGCTTACCCTGAGGGGGATAAAGACTCTTTCACTGAGGATGCGGGCACATTGTGATAATGCAATGGAAATATTCAGGTACCTGGCGGAAAAGAAGGAGAAAGGATTTGTCGACAGGATCTATTTTCCCGGGAATCCCGGAACCAAATATAACAAGATTCAGGTGAAGCAGGCAAAGGGGTACGGCGGAATGATAAGCTTCTCCCTCAACTCTCCAAAGGCAAAGGAATTCGCGGAAGCCCTCGACCTCTTCACACTTGGGGAAAGCCTTGGTGGAGTGGAATCACTCGTAGAAATACCTGCACTGATGACTCACCAGATCATTCCCAGAAAGGAAAGGGAAGCAAGGGGCATAACTGACGGCCTGATCCGGCTAAGCGTGGGAATAGAAGAAATAAACGATTTGATTAACGATCTCGAAAAAGGATTTAAAAAGGTTTTTGGCTGATCACGGGGTGATCAGCGAAGACAAAAATATCAGGAACCCTACCACTGCAAATATTTCAACGTCCTGGATGGAAAAGGACATGAATCTATATGCAAGCCCTCCAAGTTCTATTATAAATAATCCAAGGAAGAATAGCGGATATCTGTAACCAGGTTTCATTACGTGTTTCATTTTTATCACCACTTGAAGCTGAGCAGTATCGGGTTGCTCAAACCCGCTGACACTCCCCTGATAAACAGATCAACGAGGAAGAAGGAGGCAAGGCTGATCCAGGCGAATGTTTCATGATGCCTGTTTGCATGCGATATCCTTTCAAAGAATCCTCTCCTGAAGCTCTTCTTGTTTACCGGGCAGCTGTAGCAATCAACGTTGCCTCCGGTTGCGTGCCTGAAAAAGTGGCACGAGAAAGTGTAAAGGGTAACCCAGAGAGTGTTCAGAACAAGCAGCAAAGCGCCAAGTGAAAGTGTGAATTGCCCAGCCCTGTAGGTGAATGCAACATAGAGGTCGTAATAAAAGAATGGCAGGATTGCAACGGCAGTATACCAGAAGTACCTGTGGTAGTTCTCCAGCCTGAATAGCCTTGTTTCTCCAGTGTATTTTCTTCCCTTGAATTCCTTCCTAAGATTGGTGTTGCAGGCGTTGGGGTGATTGAACAGGTGCCTGTGGTAATCTTTCCTGTATGCATAGCAGGTGGCCCTGAATCCTGCAACGAGGGGAAGAACAAGGATAGTTGGTGAATAGAAAGGATCCGTCAGTCCCTGTACCACCGGGACCTGATAGTTCATCATCAGGTAAACGGCGATAAGAGCAAGCATTATGAATGACCAGAATCTCCAGTTCGCTTCAGTCAACTCTACCGGTATCAGGGGCTTTCTCAATTCATTTGCATTAGCTGTTTTTGTAGCGTTTTCAACCATTATTTTACCACCTTTTCCTTCCTGCTTTTTCTTCTCTTGATCAACATGGCAATAGGATCGTATTTGAGGTCTGCGGCTCTTTCCTTTTCCTGTATGATCGCATTATCCGTGATATGTATATGCTCCGGGCAGACGTCCTGGCAGCACTTTGTTATGTTGCAGAACCCAATTCCACCTTCATCATCCAGAAATTCTGACCTGTCAAGCGCATCAAGGGGGTGCATGTCCATGGATGCTGCCTTTACCATATGCCTTGGGCCAAAGTAGTTTGTGGTGTGTTCCCTTACCACGTGGCACACATCCTGGCACAGGAAGCACTCAATGCATTTCTTGAATTCCTTGGACCGCTCAACATCGCCTGGATGTATCCTCCAGGGTTTCTCCATTCCCTCCATAGGCGTGAATTTTGGAATCTTCCTGAGAATAGACCAGTTAACGGAAATGTCGGTAACCAGGTCCTTGATGTTTGGATAAGCTCCCATGGGTGCAACAGAAATGTTGTTTCCGATTGAATCAACCCTGGTTTTGCACATAAGGGAAGGCTTGTTGTTAATTTCTGCAGAGCATGATCCGCATTTGGCAGCCTTGCAGTTCCATCTTATTGCGAGCGTGGGATCAATTTTCTCCTGAACATACCTGACCGCATCAAGCACAACCATTCCATCAACATAGGGAACCTTGTATTCCACAAATTTGCCCGTGCTCTCTTCTTCAGGATTGTACCTATATATTTTCAGATTGATATCTGTCATCAGTATTCCTCCGGTTTTGCATATTTTTTGTATTCCGCTGGCATTTCCTGGACAGGGACAACATTAAATGTCATTCCTTTGTCACTCTTGCTGATTTCAATGTTCTTCAGCCAGTTCTTGTCTTTCTTGGGAAAATCAATTCTGGCGTGTGCCCCCCTGCTCTCTTCCCTCATAATGGCAGCTCTCGTGATTGCCTCTGCCGCGATGAGCATGTTTCCCAGTTCAAGGCACCCGAGAAGTCCGTGGTTGTATCTTACGGATCCGAGCGTCCCGACTTCCCTGTATTCCTGCTTCAATTGCTCTATGATGGTTATAGCTTTTTCAAGTTCTTCCCTTGTCCTGACTATTCCCACATGATCACTCATTGCGGAAGTAAGCCTGTCAATGAATTCGTATGGATTCTTTCCGTCCTTCTTCAGGAAACTCCTGATTCTCGCTATTTCAGATTCGATTGCCTTTTTGTCTGCCCCTGTTTCATTTGCCTTCTTTGCATATGCCACAGCGCCTTCACCTGCCCTCCTTCCAAAGACAAGGATATCCGCAAGCGAGTTTCCCCCAAGCCTGTTAGCCCCATGAAGCCCTGACGCAACCTCTCCGGCAGCAAAAAGACCCTCAAGCGAACTATGGCCGGTTTCCGCATCCACTCTTATTCCGCCCATCTGGTAATGGACTGTTGGGGCAACCTCCATCTTCTCCTTTGTTATGTCCACGCCGGCAAATTCCATGAATTGCATGTACATTGCTGGAAGTTTATGCTTGATATAATCGGCACCCTTGCTGGTAATATCCAGGTAAACCCCGCCGTGTTCTGTGCCACGGCCCTCCTGTATCTCTTTATAATTTGCCCTCGCGACGACATCTCTTGCATCAAGTTCCTTCTTCTGTGGGGAATATCTCAGCATGTATCTTTCTCCCTTGCTGTTCAGGAGGATTCCGCCTTCTCCCCTGACCGCCTCTGTTATGAGCAGGCCCTTTACTCCGGGCGGATAAACCATTCCCGTTGGGTGAAACTGTATCATCTCCATATCTTTCAGGATAGCTCCTGCCTCATATGCAAGTCCCAATCCGTCTCCGGTTGATTCCCATGAATTTGATGTGACTTTGTATACTCGTCCACATCCGCCCGTGGCAATTATTACGGATTTTGCCTCAAAGTAGTGGAACTCTCCGGTATTCATCTTTATGCCGATTGCCCCGCATGCCTTCCCGTCTTTCACCACTACCTTTGTTATGTACATTTCATCAAAAAATTTGATATCTCTGTGAAGAACCTGGTCTTCCAGTGTCTTTATTATTTCAAGGCCGGTCCTGTCACCGACATGGCACAGCCTTCTGTATGTGTGTGCGCCGAATGCCCTCTGAAGTATTCTTCCATCGGGAGTCCTGTCAAATAAGGCTCCATAGTCCTCCAGCTCAAAAACTCTGTCGGGTGCCTCTTTGGCACATATCTCAGCCATTTTCCAGTTTGAAATATAAACGCCTTCCTCTATGATATCACCATAATGAACCGTCCAGTTGTCCTGGGGATCAACATTTCCCAAGGCTGCCGCAATTCCTCCTTCAGCCATAACCGTGTGTGCCTTTCCGAGAAGTGATTTTGACACCATCACAACGTCGAGCCCTGCATCCTTCACGGCGATAGAGGCTCTCATTCCAGCCCCTCCCGCACCAATAACCAGAACATCAGTTTTTACTACCTTGAAAGATTCTTCCATAACATTCACCAAATATTACAATGGGTTTTATGAGGGTATTCTGTCATGCAATTAAATCTTTTTAACCGTTTTTATACTGTGTTTCCCTTGGTTTTTTGTTAACAAAACAGTATATATTCTTTGCCCATTTCTGACAGGAAATAAGAATTCGTGAGATTTTTCCTGTTTTCATGGAATATCACGTATGGCACGATGTGGATGAAATCAGGAGCAGGCACAGTGTTGAGAGACCATCTGCATGAATAGATCACTTAATTATGTGATGTGCATTGCAGAGGAGAATGGGACAATTCATTGAAAAAAATGCGAGAAGGAGCGCCAAATTCTTTATTGTTGGAGGGCTCAGTTTCGTTATATCCGAGGCTTTGCTGGTTCTTTTCATTTATTTTACATCGTATGAATATATTGTTGAGGTGGAGGTGCTTGCAACAGCTACGGCCGTGGCATTCGGCTTTTACCTTAATGAAATATGGACGGCTAGCGGCCATGGTTGGCATGGCGGCGGAAAAAGAGGATTCCTATCAAGGCTGGCCAAATTTGAATTCATCAGTATTTTAGGATCAGCCGAATCTGTCCTGCTCCAGCTTTTCCTTCTGTATAGGTTTAATTTAACGCCATTGATCGGAAATGTCCTTGGTTCCACAATTGCTGCACCAATCAACTATGCCGTAAGCATGCTGATCGTGTGGAAAATAAACCCACTCAAGGAATAAATCACGAATCAGGATAATGGTAATTTGTATTCATGAACTCAAAGAGAATCTCATCCTGATAACCTGCATCAGGTGCATAGGAGTGCTTGGTGTATTTGCCAATTATATTAAATCCATTATTCTCAAGAACCTTCTTTGATGCAATGTTGCTATCAAACACGCTGGCAATAAGCTTTCTCAGGTTCAAGACATTGAATGAATAATCCATCAACAGCTTCAGGGCTTCAGTAGCAAACCCGTTTCCCCAGAAGGTTTTTCCGTACATGTAGCCGACGGTTGCAAATCCGTTCTTGAAGTCTATATTATGTAGGCCAATCAAGCCCAGCAACTGGTCGGTTTCCAGGTTTATCACTGGGAATACCCTGTTTCTATTTGCGTCCCTGCACAGGTTGTCATACCATTCATATTCCCCGCTGAGGTACCAAATACTGCTGGGGGTTCTCAAAAACCTGTTCACCTCTGGATCGTTAATCATGGCATAAATCTCAGGAATATTTTCCCTTTCCATTACTGCCAATCCAATTCTCTCACTCTTCTTGATGAATATCCTCATCTCCCCATCCTCAACAGCATCTCAAAAATCAATGAGAAATCTACATAATAAATTTCTGGTTCCCCTTTGTAGAAATACTTTCAGATGGGTTATTTTCCGTTAATAAACAGGTAAACAGAAAACGCTTCGGGAATTCGCAAGTTATCAAGGCTGATCTCATATGGGAAAAATGACCGAATAACATTCAAAAATGACACTGGAAGAGCATATCAATTTTTTTATGGTGTATCAAATCAAATATACCCTTATGCTATATAGGTTGCATGGCTAGCAGAATTAAAGTCGTCAATGATCCGGGAGAATTAGTTTCCATATTCCATGCAGCAGATTCAGAGGTCAAGAGGAAATTGTTGCTTGATCTTTCCATGAGCTGGATCACAATGCCAATCATTCAGGAGCGCTATGGCACAGAGGGGAAGAAAGCCCTTCATTACCTTGATAAGATAAAGATGATAGAAAGCCAGTGGATAACTGGTGAAAACGGGCCCGAAAAGGCATACCACACATACTATACAAATGTTCAGATAAATTTAATGGGTACAATGAGCGAGCTTGCGGACATCATCTATGCAACCACAATTTCAGGATCCAAGCTGAATGAATACGAGGAAAAGATAGTTGGCATGATGAAGGACAATGAGGGCGTATTCCTTGGCGATGCTGCTACAAATCTGGATATTTCACAGACACTTTTAAGAGGACTCGTGAAAAGATCCTCCCTTATACAGATCAAAGGCTACAAAATCGAGCGTGTAGATACAGAGTAGGAGCAGATGCCCGAAAACAGGCGTTTAGAAATACTGAGAATAGGGCACAGGCCCGAGAGGGATAAGCGGATTACCACCCATGTTGCACTAACCGCAAGAGCATTCGGTGCTTCCGGGATATATATCGACACAAAGGATCCATCCATAGAGGAAAACATTTCTGCGGTTAGCAGGAATTTTGGTGGATCATTCTTCATCAAGACAGGCGTTAATCCAAAGGAAGTTTATGAAAGGCCAAATTTAGTCAAGATTCACCTGACCATGTATGGAATTCCAATTGGGAAAGTTGTGGAAAAGATAAGGAGCAGCATGCAGCAAAGTGATATGATAATTATAGTAGGGGCAGAGAAGGTGCCTTTCTGGGCATATGAGATAAGCGATTTCAACGTATCAATCACCTCACAGCCCATCAGCGAGGTATCAGCACTTGCAATTCTAATGGATAGAATAATGGATGGAAAGGAACTGGATAATGACATGAAAGGAATGAGAAGGGTTGTGCCAATGGAAAAGGGGAAAAGAGTTGATTATATTCCGGATGGAGAGGAATGCTTTCTCATTCTGCAGAGGAATAATGCAGACCAGAAGTTAATCGATCACGTTATAACTGTGGAGAAACTTGCGACCAGAATCGCTGAAAAATGCAATGCAAACGTGGATCTTGTCAGGGCTGGTGCCCTTCTTCACGATATTGGAAGGACAATCGCCCACGGCATTGATCACGCGGTAAAGGGGGCCGAAATATTGAGGAGGGCAAGGGTATCAGATTCCATCGTGAATATTGTTGAACGGCACACAGGTGCAGGCATTACCCCGGCAGAGGCCTTTAAATTGGGACTGCCGGAAAGAAGCTATGTGCCGGATACTATTGAAGAAAAGATTGTTGCCCAGGCCGATAATTTGGTAAGCGGAAATAGAATAATCACACTTCAGGAAACAATTGAGAACTATGAAAGGAAGAACCTGCATGAGGCGGCGGAAAGAATTATCCTGCTTAATGCAGAAATTGAAAAACATTGCGATTTAAGCATTGCAGAAATTGCCTCAAATTTGAAAAATGAATAGGTGTATCCACAATATTCCTTAATTTTTGTTCTTGAGGCTAAAAAAGCCAGGCGATCAGAAGGAACTCGCCATCTCATAATTATTCCAACGTTTTTTCAGTGATGGGATAAACTCCATTCGCGTTCCTCCAGATCATAATCTTTAGGTTTTGTATATTAATTTGCGACTGTAATCTTTTTGCTTGCTTTCATCATCATTCTTACGAAAGGGAAATTCCCGATCGCAAAGGTTAAAAGCCTTTCCTCATTTTCGTAAAGCCTGCCGTTGTAGCTTAGCTGGTAGAGCACTCGGCTGTTAACCGAGCGGTCATCGGTTCAAATCCGATCAACGGCGTTTGGGGCTGTAGCTTAGCTAGGTAGAGCGCCTGGCTCATAACCAGGTGGTCATTGGTTCAAATCCGATCAGCCCCATTCACGTTCAGCTGAGGAGGAAATCTTCCATTTCAATAGGGGGAGAAGTATGCGAGCCACCATTTAAACCATCGAATACCGGGAAAGAAATTCATCTCCGATAATATTTTTCACCAGAAACGTTTTGCATTTATCATTGTCAGATATCTCTCTCAGTGGGTTACAGCTCCACCTCATTTATTGGAGTTTTCAATCAATATAAGAATAATTATTTAGCAACAAACTATTATTCAAACTGTTAGAAGTTTTTACACCCCGATATAAAAATCAATGCTTTTTGTTTTATTAAATACCCCAGGATTGATCGCCATAGGTATTTCTACAACTTTGTATCCTCATTCCAATTGCGAGTGTGGGACACTATTCTAAGATCTCCCCATATTGAACAGATTGTGCCACACGCCGTTGCAGAATAGCGCATTATCTATTCGATCATCTCTTCTCTGTGCAATGTTCCAGCCTAGCATCTTCTTGTCTGCGGCGAAT
>JAKAUD010000178.1 GCA_021827885.1 Thermoplasmata archaeon
TCATCTCAATGGTATCTTTAGAAAGAGGTTCTTCGTCCTCTGCCAGTTCTGAAAGTCTTCTTATGACTGAATCGTAAGACTCGTTTGGGTAGAGTCTCAAAGCATTGAGCCTTTCCTTAAGGTCCCTTTTAATTTGGATAGTTGTCTCCACAATGATGTAATTATACGTATATAGTTAAAGTTTACTACAAGTATTTATAACAATATGTAGCAGCTTATGGTGCCATCCATTTAATTAATTAAACGAATTCCTGCCTATCCTTTTCCAATTCCAAAGAATATTAAGATTCCTAACATATAAATGTTAAAATTTCAGATTTCTGGGGGAATCAGATAGGCACTTCTGGCACTTTTTAGCTTTATTCTCTTTTCCTTTGCCACGAATTCTAAGCAACTGAGACTCAGATTTCTAAGGTTTAGATAAGTCCAGAGAAAGCTTCTAACATTTATCAGGCTTTCTGTTCGCAGTGATATGTGAAATATCTAATCGAGCTTTACATGATCACTGATTTCTTGTATGTGATGGTTTAATTATTAACACAATGACTGTGGCTCTTAACATGCCTGAAAATGGTAATAACACATTTGTTATTCTCAACATCAAAATTAGATACCGACTCATGTAATTTATACTTGAAGTCTTTCATAGTAATATATATGAACGACAATGAAGCGAAAGTATTTTTAAAAGATTTCCCAGTTGATAATTTTGTTGACGCACTTCTTACTTGGTGGAACAAAGGGGGGAAAAGAGATTTTCCATGGAGAAGAACAAGCGACCCATACCTAGTTCTTATATCTGAAATAATGCTTCACAGAACAAAAGCTAATCAAGTTGTTTCCATCTTTAATGATTTTGTGAAGAAATATCCAGATATTAGTTCAATAGAAAACTCATCTGAAGTTGAGCTCTATCAATTACTGCGCCCATTGGGCCTTCATTGGAGAACGAAATTGATCAAGTCCATGGCAATCATCATTGTGAAAGATTATAATGGGAAAATACCTTTTGCATACAAAGATTTGGTTAGCCTTCCTGGCGTAAGCAATTATATTGCTTCAGCCACTCGTTGTTTTGCCTTTGGGAATAGAGAGATATTGTTAGATACGAATACTGTAAGGATTATCGGTAGAATATTTGGATTAAAGGTTGATGACTCGTCCAGAAGAAGTAAACTATTCAGAGATATACTTGATGGTATAGTGCCTGACAGCAATTCCAGAGAGTTCAACTACGCACTTATCGACTTTGCCTCAAAGGTATGCATGCCTGATCCGTTGGACTCGATGTGCCCCCTTACTGCGTTTTGTATTTTTATATCTCTATTAAGAAAAATTTAATAACTAATTGCAAATTTAATTTTCTAAAGATGACCGAGGATTACGATCTTGTTGAACCACATGCTGCTATCATGATAGAGTCTCTCAGGGCATTTGGGTATGACCTCCGCACTGCCATAGCTGATTTAATTGATAATAGTATTACTGCTGGTGCTGAAAATATATGGCTGGATTTTCACTGGAATGAAACAGAATCTTACATACGAGTTACTGACGATGGAGCTGGCATGAATGAGCAAAATTTGGTTGAAGCAATGCGTCCCGGTAGCAAGAATCCACTAGACAGCAGAGAAGATACTGACCTAGGAAGATTTGGCCTTGGAATGAAAACTGCATCCTTCTCTCAATGTAAGCGAATGACTGTTGCGTCAAGGCCTCCGAATGGTTCTTTGTCGGTAAGAAGATGGGACCTCGATTTTGTAGCAAAAGAGGATAAATGGTCGCTCTTGAAAACTCCGGCACCTGGGTCAGAACAATATTTTGACAAATTAAATAGAATAGAACACGGAACCACCGTACTTTGGGAAGTGTTGGATCGTGTTGTTGGAAATATTTCAGTAAATGACAATAAAGCTTCCAGCCAGTTTTACAGGAATGTGAAGATAGTACAAAACTATCTATCTATGGTTTTTCACAGATATATGGAAGGCGGCAAACAACAACTTAAGATTTTTTTGAATGGAGACGATGAAGCCCACAGAATAGTTCCATGGGACCCGTTTTCAGAGAATTCAAGCGCTATCATCGATTTTCCTGAAGAGTCTATACCATATGCCGGTGGTCAAGTAAAAATAAAAGGTTTTGTGCTACCTCATAAAGACAAAATATCTGAAAAAGAATATTTAGAACTCGCGGGTACAGAAGGTTGGCCTGCTCAACAAGGTTTCTATATTTACCGAAATAAGAGACTCTTGCTATACGGGAGCTGGTTAGGGTTGGGAGATAATGTTGCTTGGACAAAAGAGGAACAATTCAAGCTTGCTAGAATCAGGATCGATATCCCAAATTCACAGGACATAGATTGGCAAATCGATGTTAAGAAATCAACTGCCAGACCTCCACTTGCGATACGGGAGCGCCTTAGAGACCTTGCAAAAAAAGTACGAGACCAAGCTAGAAATGTGTTTGCTTACAGAGGTACTTATGGATCTAGGATTACGAAACTACCTCTTAGAAGAGCTTGGTATTCTGTGTATTATAAAGGATCACACTCATACAAGATAGACCGAAAACATCCTCTCGTTAAACAAGTACTGGATCTGGATACGAATTACAAACCTTTGATTGAGGCTATGCTAATCACACTAGAAGAAACCGTACCAATACAACAAATATGGCTTGATTCTGCAGAGAGATCCGACGAATCTTCGAAGCCTTTTGTTGACGCAGACCAGACAAAAATAGAGAGGGTAATTGAATTAACTTATAGGGCACTACATGATAAAGAAGGGTTCTCGATTGAAGCCACAAAACAGTACCTGAAATCCATGGATGCCTTTATAGATTATCCAGATGTGGTTGAGAAAGTGGTGTCAAATTTAGGAGAATCAATATGACCATAGATTTTGACTTGGCTCGTACCCTTGCACAGAGTATGATCAGCTTTGTTAGAGAGAAGGAAAAAGATAAAGATATGGGAGAAATTATAAGTGAACAGGTAGACAAAGTCATAAATATGCTTTCAGGAAACTCTGAATCTCTTGACAGAGAACAATTGATAAAGGAGCTTGAAACAATATTTAGCACTTGGATTGGGGAAGCTATAACTTTGGAAGGCAAGGATAACCATGAACCGTGGCTATTTAACAAACGGCAAGACATAGACTGGCGTTATTGGAGAAGGTATAAACAATACTTGCAAAAAAACGGGTGGGCTGAAGCTACCTTAGAAAAACTTGATAAATTGACAGATGATACTTTAGGACGTTTAGAAGATCCAACAAAAAAGGGAGCTTGGGATAGAAGAGGAGTAATAGTTGGACACGTTCAGTCAGGTAAGACATCAAATTATATTGGTCTCATAAATAAGGCTGCTGACGCAGGATATAAATTAATTATTGTATTAACTGGAATGCACGATAACCTGAGAAGCCAAACCCAAATGAGACTTGACGAAGGTTTTCTCGGTTATGATAGTGGGACAAGAACTTTAGATTCAAGTAACAAAGTTCAAATCGTTGGCGTGGGTAAAATTGACCCAAGTGTAAAACGCCCGGATACAATAACAACTAGGCTACCAAAGGGAGATTTTAGAAGATCAGTCGCAGAACACTTCAATATAAATCCGGGGGGTAATCCACTCCTTTTCGTTTTGAAAAAAAATGGTAATGTTTTGAAAAACTTACTTGACTGGGTTGAATGGGCAACCACAAACACAGATGAAAGTGGAAGGAAAATAGTTTCCGGAGTCCCCTTGCTGGTGATCGATGATGAGTCAGATTGGGGTTCGATCGATACGAGAGATGAAGTAATCGGATCCGATGGAAAGCCAGACCTTGAACATTCGCCTACAATCCTTAATGGCCGAATAAGAGAACTCCTTTTTTCTTTTGAACAATCAGCCTACTTAGGTTATACTGCAACTCCTTTTGCGAACATTTTCATTCATGAAGGGGCAAAAACAAAGAATTTTGGAGAAGATTTGTTTCCTCGAAGCTTCATAACTTCCCTCCCGTATCCTTCAAATTATATAAGCCCATCTTATTACTTTGGGATATCTGAGGACGATATCGAAATTGAAAAACCAAGGAGAGAACTCCCCATTTTTAGAATTATTCATGATAATGCCAAAACACAGGATTTGTCAGAAAGAGAAGGGTGGATACCGCCAATTCATGATAGCTACCATGTTCCGAGATATAAGGGAGACGCCAGAATCCCACCATCTCTGAGAGAAGCATTGCTTTCTTTCATTCTGGTTTGTGCTGCTCGCACTGCTAGAGGGCAGATTCCATCGCATAACTCTATGTTGGTGCACGTTACAAAGTTCGTAAATGTACAGAAGCAGATCTATGACCAGATCTTTAATGAGTTAATGGATATACAAAACCGAGTTAAATATGAAGATTCTGGTTCTAAGAACTCAGTATTGAATGAACTCAAAAAACTGTGGGAAGATGATTTTGTCAAAACTACGGAATGGTTCAACGAAACAGAATATTCAGTCATTAAGTGGCCAATTTTGAGCGCTTATATTTTGAAGTCGCTATCTTCAATCCAGATAAAACAAATCAATGGGACATCTGCTGATATTTTAGATTACTCCCAATATAGAAATGCTGGTTTAAACGTAATAGTAATAGGTGGAGATAAATTGTCTAGGGGGCTAACTCTTGAAGGTTTATCAATAAGTTACTTCTTGAGATCGTCTAAAATGTATGACACGTTAATGCAAATGGGCAGGTGGTTTGGCTATCGCCCCGGCTATCTTGATCTATGCAGGTTATACACTTCCGCAGAGTTAAAAGAGTGGCTGTACTTAATAACCAAAGCTAATGAAGAACTCAGACACGAGTTAGAATACATGGCCATTATTGGAGGTACTCCAATAGATTATGGATTAAGAATCAGATCGGATTCAGAATTACTCATCACTTCCCGAGTAAAAATGAGACATGGTATGTCCTTGCAGTTAACATTCTCTGGAAGTATTTCAGAAACAATTTCCTTTTACAAAGACAAAGCAAAAAATGATGTGAATTTGGTCGCCTTGGAAAATTTTGTTAATAATATTAACAGAGATGGTATCAAACCTGAGCAGAATCCAATCAGAAAGAGAACACAAGGGGGAACCCAATCCTGGGAAGGAAGCTATTATTGGAATAATGTTTCGGCAGAAAATATAAAACGCTTCTTGGAACAGTATATTACACACTACTCCAGTCACAAAGTTGATTGCAAGCTTCTCCAAACTTATATCAAAAATCAGAATGAGAATGGTGACCTTACAAAATGGACTGTGATCATTCCTTCCGGCTCTTCCAAAAAGTACTACAATTTGAGTGGATGCGGTAAAATAAGATTAGTCAGAAGAGCATGGGATAAAGATCAGGTTACGTCATTGTCAGATCATCTATCCATAGGGAGGCTTGTTAGTCCGAGAGATGAATCTATTGATCTAACAAATGAAGAATATGCTGAAGCTTTAAAACGTACGACCTCAGAATGGAAATTAAACAAGGAAGGGTCTAGAAGAAAGAAAGCCCCTGAGGTACCAAGCGGAATTTCGATCAGGAATATTAGAAATCGTAAAAATGGATTGATGCTAATATATTTGCTTGAATCCCCATCGGATGAGGAATATGGAGACAAACCACTTGTAGCATTTGCTTTGAGTTTTCCGGGGAATCCTAACGATAAAAAAGTCACTTATGTGGTCAACAATGTTTACTACAGACAAGAAATGGGTATTGCTTGAAATATGTTTGATATAGGAATAATCTGGGATGAGTTAGAAAGAAATAACGACTTCGAATCAGGATACGTAAGACTGCGTGTAGAACCGAAAGCAAGTTGTGACATATTTGTTGCCCTGAAAAAGCCGGGAAATGCTCATTGTCTTCTTATAGAGGTAAATCAAACGTCTGTTCCACGTGGAGTGCACTATCCACAATCAAGCTGCTTCGAAGTTTTTTCCAATACACTTGCCTCTCAACCTATTAATAAAGTAAGGCTTACATTGATACTGAAAGACGCCCAATATTCTGACGTCTTCGACGCTTTAATATTGGATCAAGTGAAACACATTTTAAGCAAAGAAGACCAAAAGGTGGCAACGAAGGAGTTTGTTTCCAGACTAGTAAAGTGGCAATCATTCTTTCGGAGCTTTTCTGAGGGTCTTAGTATTGAGGCACAAAAGGGGCTGTATGGTGAATTATGGTTCCTAAGATATGTTCTCATTCCAAAACTGGGTGAGTATAATTCTATCCTTTCGTGGACTGGTCCCTCAGGTTCTAATCAAGATTTTCAAATTCCTAACTGTGCAATCGAAATTAAAACCACATCCGGGATGGAAAACAATGTTCATATTTCAAATAAAAGGCAACTCGATAACGTAGGTTTGAGAAAATTGTATTTAGGACACATTTCAGTTGAGGCAGGATTAAACGGTACTCAATCTCTGAATGACCTAATAGATGAAATTAAGCAATTATTACATGAAAAATGTGAAATATGTATTTCTATGTTTGAAGAGAAACTGATGGAATCTGGATATCTGAATGTTCATCGAAGTAGATATGTAGACATGAAATATATTATTCGAGAAGCCAACTACTATGATATAAAAAATAATTTTCCTAGGATTATTGAGGCTAACATAATGTATGGCATTGGAGAAGTTCACTATTCTATCGACTTAGCATCATGCGAAACTTACAAGATATCTTTTGAAGATCTTTCTCAAAATTTGTTGGAAGCACGTGATACAAATGGAACGTAATCTAGAAGAATTTAGAAGAGAATTATTGGCGGAAGTTATTGATCGTTCAAGAGGAGAAGTTAAAAGCGAACTCTATGAAGGGACTAAACCTGATTTCAAGGAGAATATTTTTACCGAAATTTTCGTGGAATATTTAACTGAAAGTGGGGTGATCGACGAACCGAGGATCTGCTATTTACAGCGAAGAACGGGTTATGGAAACGTGAAAGTGAATGCATACAACATCGATTCCGAAGCTTACCGGATTGACTTGTTCATAACCTTATTCTACGACACAGTAGAACTACCAACTCTTTCCAAATCAAATATTAGAGATGCTTGTGATCAAGTATTGAGATTTTTAAAGTTGTCAAAAACCGGATACCATGACAAAATGGAACAATCTTCTGAACAATTCAGTATGTTGGAAGAAATTTACAAAGAGAGATTTAACATCCAGTTTATCCGTGTATATCTTTTTACTGATGGAATTATTCCATCTGATCTTTCATATACAGAAGATAATGATGAAGAAAAGTTACACTACCAATACTGGGATGTTAAGAGACTTAACAGGTTTGTAGCCTCTAATATGCGCGATACTATTGAGATAGAGATTAGTAAATTTGGAGAATATTCTATTGAATGTCTACCTTTGAAAAATCACCCAGAATATTATTCAGCCTATCTTACAATTCTTCCAGGTAAATTGTTAAGCGATTTATACGAAGAGTACGGTTCAGCACTACTAGAACTCAATGTAAGATCATTTCTTCAGGCCCGTGGCAAAGTTAACAAAGGAATAAGGGAGACACTAAAGGATGAACCGAAATCTTTCATGGCATACAATAACGGGGTTTCTATGACTGCAGATAAGCTTGAATTTAAACACGATGAGAATGATGCCATAATATTGGAAAAAGTTGTTGGATTACAGATAGTCAATGGTGGCCAAACTGTTGCTTCCATCCACAGGGCGTATACAGTGGACAGATATGAATTAGGAAACGTGTACGTACAAGCTAAAATTACAGTAATTGACCCTGAAAAAGTAGATTACATGGTACCTAAAATTACACGATACGCAAACAGTCAGAACAAAGTAAATGATGCCGACTTTTTTTCTAATGACCCTTTCCACATTGAACTTCAGAAATTGTCTGAAACTATCTGGGTACCGGGAGAGCAGAGTAGGTGGTTCTATGAGAGAACTAGGGGGGCTTATCAGGTCACAAAGTCAAAAGATGCTCCTACTGATGCAAAGCGCAGACAGTTTGAAAAGTCCATGCCACCTTCCAAGAGATTCTCGAAAGTTGATGTTGCCAAGTACATTAATAGCTGGGAGATGCTTCCTCACATAGTCAGCTTAGGTGGACAGAAGAACTTTAACTATTTTATGAATAAGATTCTTAAGACGAGAGGAAAAGATTGGCAGCCAAATGTTGAATTCTATAAAACCCTCGTTGGAAAAGCGATCCTATACAAGACTGCTGAAGTTATTGTTAAACACAATGAGATTCCGTCATACAGATCCAACATTGTTGCTTACACAGTAGCTTATTTATCATATAGGGCCCTTAATAGAATTAATTTCATAGAAATTTGGAACAACCAGAGGGTTCCAAAAGGAATAGAAGAAGCGATGAAGTTATGGTCGATTGAAATACACAAACATATAGTTGAAACCGCAGGCGATAGGAATGTTGGTGAATGGTGTAAGAAGGAGACCACTTGGGAATCTATCAAATTTCTTAATCTAGAAATTCCTAAAGCTTTGGAAGATGATTTTGTTGATCAATCAGTAACGATTTTTGAAAATGAAAAATATAGTGAACAATCAGATCTAACGGGCGAGGACTATGAAAATATAGCTAGAGTAATGTCAATCGATGGTCTCATGTGGTACAAAATTCACGGTTGGGGTAAAGCCACAAAGCTGCTTGAGAGCTGGCAATGTGGAATAGCTCTAACTCTAAGTAGTATGGCAGCCGATAATTGGATAAAGAAGCCTAGTGCCAAACAGGCAAGACAAGGTGTGAAAATTCTTAGAATAGCTGTTTCCATTATAACTGAAGGTTGAAATGAATATTGAACTGTTCAAAAATACAAATAGCAATGTGAAATTTCCCAAAAGGACAAATTTAGTGGTATAAAGTGGCTGTCAAGTCTCAAAGTACTATAAGAGTAGTAGATCTGTTTGCAGGACCGGGGGGTCTTAGTGAAGGGTTTGCATCATATACATTTGCTGGAAGAAATCCATTTAAAATTATGCTCTCTATTGAGAAAGATCCAGTGGCATTTGAAACACTGAGGTTAAGAAGTTTTTATCGACAGTTTAAAAAGAATGAGGTGCCAGAAGATTACTACAAATTTTTAAGAGGAGAAATTTCAAGAAAAGCCTTATACAGAAGACATCAAGACCAATATGATCTGGCAAAGAAAGAGACTTGGCAGATGACCTTGGGAAGTGGAAAAATTCCACAAGCAAAATTAAATATGCGTATAGAGGCAGCTCTTGACGGTGCAAAGAACTGGATATTGGTTGGTGGTCCCCCGTGTCAAGCTTATTCGCTGATAGGCAGAGTGAAGATTAAGAACGAAAGCGCGAAGAAGAATAAGGATTTTGAGAAAGACCATAGGCATTTCTTATATAGGGAGTACCTGAAGATAATTTCGGATCATCAGCCACCGATTTTTGTCATGGAAAATGTACCGGGCCTCATTTCTTCTAAAGTCAATGGTAACAGCACATTCAAAATGATTTTGAACGATCTGCACGAGCCGTTGAAGGCAATCGCTGAATTAAATGGAGAAACCAAAAATTCTAAAGAATCTCTTACCTACAATCTATATTCGCTTGTTAAAAAGAAAAAGGACAAAGCAGAATTACGAGATTCGGATTATGTAATTAAAACAGAGAATTTTGGGCTCCCCCAAGCTAGGCATAGAGTTATACTTTTGGGCGTGCGTTCAGATATTGGCAAGACGCCATCACAGCTAAAAGTATCAAGTTGTATGACAACTATTTGGGATGCGATATCAGATCTCCCTAGAATAAGGAGCAGACTTTCAAAAGAAGAAGACTCCGCTGAAAATTGGAGGTCAGCAATTCAAGATATAACAAGAACTGCGTGGTATTCAGAATTGAAAGATAATGCTCTTAAAGAAGAAATCTTATCCAACATAAACAAAATTGATAGTATAGACGGCACTGGAAATGAGTATGTACCAACGGAACTGAAAGGTATGTACTATGACGAATGGTTTTACGATAAACAAATTGGAGGGGTATGTAATCACTCTGCGAGAAGCCACATGAGGGAAGACCTGCATCGTTACATTTTTGCTTCTAGCTACGTAAACGTGTTTAATAAATCTCCAAAGATTATAGATTTCCCCGTAAGTCTTCGTCCAAATCATAGGAACTTAGATAAAGCGGTATCTGAGGGGTTTTTCTCAGATAGGTTTCGAGTTCAGGTGAGAAGCAAAACCTCTACAACGATAACCTCGCATATATCTAAAGATGGCCATTATTATATACATCCCGATCCAGCACAATGCAGAAGTCTTACAGTTAGAGAAGCTGCTCGACTACAGACCTTCCCCGACAATTACTTTTTTGCAGGAAACAGAACTATGCAATACCATCAGGTTGGTAATGCGGTGCCACCATTATTGGCTCGTTTAATTGCAGATGTTGTTTACAATATATTTGTTCAATACACGTTGGATTGAATAATGCTATGTTGAACAAATATTTTAGCCGAATGTAGCCTGAGCTTTTCGACCTCATCATCGGGTATGACTTTCCGAGTCCTGTAGCTTGCTCTGTTATCTTCTAGGAATTTCTTTATGATGGGCAAGTCATTCTCGCTCACAATTAAATTTTCCTCCCTATACCCGATGGATGGCACGGAATTTAGTATGCCTTTCACATCATAATGGTACTTCCCGTAATTGGATGATGATCTGCAGTCGTAAAGCTTCATTTTTCCCCTTATCCGCCCTTCTGATGCGATGTACAATATTCTGGAAAAATCACTGAGTCAATTCCAGATAATCAACAAAGATTTCTCAAAGAAAACCCAGTTGTTAATCGATAGAACTGGTGTAAGCACTTATGCTAGAAATGATACACACCTTTGCAGCTGCAAGTAGAGCAATTATAAATTCAAGGGACGACGGTCACAATATTATGGTTACCGCAGCCCCGTCTCAGGCTCCATCACGGTAATACCTTCACAAAAATATCACTGTCGTGGTTCGGAATCCCTCAAAGTCGGAATAAATCTCACACAGGAAGTCAGATGCAACTTGCGCTAGATTTAATCCTTATTTTCGTCCTTCTTCTTGAATCCTTTCACTATGCCTTTACCGAATCCTTTTACCACATCCGAACCTTTCTTGGCAAC
>JAKAUD010000007.1 GCA_021827885.1 Thermoplasmata archaeon
CCTGGAAATGGTAAACAGGCAATGATGATGCTATTCGATATGAACAGGGTATTTCAGGAGTTCTTTGTTAAATTCATTAAGAAAAACGAATCAACTATTTTTCCCGGAAGCCTAGTTAAAACTGTTCCTCAGCATATGAAAAAGAACTTTATTTTCAACGAATCAGGTGCCTTAAGGTACACAATACCTGATTTGTGGATAGAACTTCAAAAGGAAAACCGCAAGAAAATTTTCATAATTGATATGAAGTATAAGATAATGAAGGATATTATAATTGAAGAGAGTTCAGAAAACTCAGATGATGATGTCTTCAATATAACTTCGTCCGATTTATACCAGGTGTTTACATATTCGGACCTCTATAGGGCCGATGGAACTATACTGGTATTTCCCGGCGGGAAGAACCAACTTAGCGGACCTTATAATTTTAAGAAAGACGGGCTTCAGTTTTGGGTCTGCATGCTGCGCTTAGATTTCAACGAAGATGAATGGGAGAAGGATCTGGCAAAAGAATTCAGAGAAGTATTCAACAAAGTTGCCAGCTTCTGACTGCTGGAACGAAGTTTTAAATGATCCTGAGCAGTTTCTCGGTCTCACTCTCTGACAGGCGTTTGTTAGTCTGGAAATATGGTAGACCGGCATATCCTTTTCGAAAATGTGTTCATAATCAGAGATTTCAACATAATTGTTCATATCCATAATTCACACTATTCAAAAGAATCAATCTATTGATATTTTAATGTTTTGGGCAAACAGGCTTTGCACCTAAATCACTGTTTTTATGGTCTTTTAGGTGCAAGATTAACTTTAACTATAAATTGGAAACTATAAAAAAAATATTAATACCTCTATATACATATACATTTAGGCAAGGGATGTCCTCTGTGGATCGGATTATCTTAGGATAATCCACCCTTCCTTCATGTTATGGCCATTTCTTGAGACCGTATGTTATGCCTTTGTCATTATCGAAGAAAGGTTTTATTTGACCAAATCTTGTGCTCTTTCTTCTTTCAAAATGACTCCAAATGCTATATGCTATGAAATCTACAAATTGGATTCCTGCACTATCTTCCGAGGGGGAAAAAAATGTGGAAGTAACCGATGGTAGTTTTGTATCAGTTCTAAATGGGTCAGGGGATATGAAACTCTGTAAGACTAGCCCCGATTTTTTAGAATCAGAAAGCATCTGTTTAATTTCATCATCACTATTTTTTGTAGAAGGATCGATAATTATAACTCCTTTTTCATTCTTTCTATCAAGAAATTTCTGATACCTGGGCATCAGAAATCTCATAGATAGGGTATCGGGTCGATGTGGATAGTTATATTTTGCTCTATGAGCAAGTTTATCAATCACAATTGCAAATATTACTGGGTCAAGTTTTAATAAAGCATCAAAAATATCATCTGCAACTTGTTTTCGTTCAACATCAGTTAGGTTCTTCCAAGGTTCACTCTTGGCAGCAATAAGCGCCGAATACTTAAATTCCTTTAATTTCAATCCTTTTGCGATGATATGTTTTTGTTTGACTGAATCGAGAAGAGTCCCCATATATCCAACTTTTATTTCCGGTATACACAATCCAGCAAGAACATAGTAATTGCTATGGCTTGCTCCATATGGTTTAGGCCAACCTGGATCTGCGCTTGCATAAGCATAAAGAAAATACATACATTTTACATGAGATTGACATATATAAAAAGATGGAGAGGGGAGGCTTTGCACTTAAAAGCCATTTTTAGACTGATTTTAGGTGCAAAGCCACGTTGGATGCAGACTTTAATAAGAAATTTGAAACCAGTGTGAATAGACAATTAATAAGGATTCGCTGCTCTTAAAATGGAATGTAAGTGAAAGGGCAATTGCACATGAATTCGCACAGAAGAGTAAATAATGGCGGTTATAGTATTTTCAACCATACCAATAGTTCACTTTCTTGGTGGAGGACTTCATAGCTAAGTTAAGTTAACACTGAATAGAGGATTTGGTAGAGAACCATTGTTTTTAAAATCTGGAATCTCACTTTTCAATTCCTCGAACAAAGGAAAAAACAAATTTCTCGTAAATTTATTGTTTGCGGTAAGAGTTTGGATATCTACTTTACTAAAAACATATTCTGCTGACTGAGAAAAATAAATATTTCTCTTTTTTTTAGTTAGATTATCATTCCATACGTTTAACCAGCATTTTACATAAGTCGAGGGTGTAAGATCATTATATGCGATTGAGGCTGTTATGTTTCGATTGTTATTAGTAGTAAAATTTATGGACACGTTTTTACCGAATTTCTTGAGCTGCCCTTTAACATCTCTATTAATTATTTCGTTTAGACTTCGGTAGAGATTTGTAATTCCATCAATTAAATCATCTAAACTAAAAGAAATAGTTGCGTCATCATCAGAATGGTAAAAGTCTAAGTTTCCTGGAATCGGAAATTGGTGTGAGAGATTAAGATTTATGCTTGAATTGCTATCAAAACAAAGAAAAACTTCCCTAGCGCCCCCATAGTAACCGAAAGAAGGCCAAACTCTGTTTAGGTTTTCTATGTCAAGGTTACAAATGTCATTTATCTCACGCTGTTTGTTATCCAATAGAGTCAATTTTTTATCATTAAACAATGTTTGTAATGTATTCATATCTAGCTCGTATATGAAATTTGGAACGTAGGTAATGGACAATTTGTATCTTGAGCGATAATTAGAACATAATTGATCTGGTGTCACATACGCACCCTCTCTGCTTGTATGTTTCTTTGGATTCGAAATATCTATATCAAAGATAACTGAGTCTTTATAGCTTGATAAAAAGGACCTTTGGCTGAAGGAATATTTGTAAAAGGGCATCATTGAGAACCACCTCGATTTACATACTCTCTTATTAATAATTTGAAGATTTTTCCGTGATTTCTGTATCGTAAATGCAGTAATTCGTGTATAATTACTTCTTTTCTCGCTAAACTTTCGAGATTTAAAACTGAGCAATCAAATATGACTGTTTTCCTCGGGGTACAGCTGCCTATTTTTGATTTCATATGTCTTATTTGAATTTGCCGTGGTTTTGCGTGGATTTCTTTGGCAATTTTCCAGACATCCTTCTTGAACTCTTCCTTACTTACCATTACCGTTCGCCTTCAGTCTGTCAATAATCTCCTTTGCAATTTCAGTATACTTTTGTACCTGAGAGATATCATTGCTCTTCATGCGGGAGGCAAGTGCCCTGTTCAGTTCGAGCCTGATGTCCCTCTCCTGCCTTGGATTTGTGCGCCAGCTTGAATACTTTGTGAACACAGATGACATTTCGGTTGCTATCTTCTCTGATTCCTGTACTTCCTTTTTCTTAAGGAACCAGTAAAGTGAGAATAAGTCAGGTGACATGCCGAGTGATTTCTGATCCTTGTTCGCTTTATTCATCTCAATTATGAGTAATTCAAGTTCCTTTGCCGTATTCTCTGATGATTCCTGCCCCTGACCATACATCTGTGCTATTTGCTCAGCTCTCTCACCGATGGATATGAGGTATGGCTGTTTCAGCATGTTCTTGGAGACCTCATTCAGGATGCTGTTGATCATGCTGAGAATTCTCTCCCTGTCAGATTTATGGTCCGTCCTTATTGTGCTTAATGTCTTGTCGTTGATGCTATATGTGCTTCTAGGAGGATTAAATTCACCTATGGATGTGCTTTCCCTCACAAGCTGGGCAGTCTTTTCCGAAAGGTCCATATCCAGCCCCTGCCTGTTGTCATAATACATTCTCAGTATGTTGAATATTCTGGCAAACTTCTCAAAATCATCAAGATGAGGTCTCAGGAATTCATCAGGTGAGATGATGTTGTACATGTCCTCCAGTTCCCTCCACCTGGCATAGTATTTCTGCCTCGTGTTCTGATCGCTGAACATTTCCAAGATCTCATTCACAACCCTGTCCGGCTTGATCTCACTGAGGCTTTCCAGATACTCAACCTTCATTGCTGTAATCTTTTCTGAGAAACTTTTCTTGAGCACCTCTATGTCTTGGACAACGTCCTCTATATCCAACAGATCCTTTGAGTCAAATGAAAGTGCATCCTTGAGCCTCCTGAACACGCCGACGAAATCGATGATAAGGCCAGCTGGCTTGACCCTTCCTGTGGATTCATACGGTCTGTTTATTCTGGCAATGGCCTGCAGCAGCACGTGATCTCGCATCGGTTTGTCCAGATACATGCAGTACAGTATGGGGGCGTCAAATCCAGTAAGGAGCTTTTCAGTGACGATAAGTATCTTTGGATCCTCCTTGGAGTCTCTGAAGGCCTTCCTTATCTCCCTCTCCTGATCCTCAGTTGTGTGATACTTCCTGAGTTTCTCACCGTCGTTATGGTTTGAACTGATTATGACCCTGGAATATGACGGGGGCAGATACTTATCCAGGATTTCCTTATACATAACGCAGGCCTCCCTGTCGACTGCAACAAGAAAAGCCTTGTAGCCAAGAGGTTCAACGTTGCTTCTGAAATGCTCTGACAGGTATTTTGCTATGCTTTCCATCCTGTCGGCATTCTTCATCATGTTGCGGAGGGTCACCTGCTTCTCCATGATCATATTGAGGGTTTCAATGTCTGATACGCCAGCCAGTTCAGCGTTCTTTAGAAAACTCTTTTCCAAGGTGTCACGATCTACAAGCATCCTATTTGGTGCAAGGGAATAGTTCAGAGGAAGGGTTGTACCATCCCTAATGGATTGCTTGATTCCATACTTGTCGAGATAGCCATCAGGATCATCCCTTCCAAATATGAGAAATGTGTCATTCTTGCCGGATGATCTTGATACAGGTGTTCCGGTGAAACCGATGAATGTGGCATTCGGGATTGCCCCCATGAGATAATTGCCAAGTTTACCGCCGGTACTCCGGTGTGCCTCGTCTGCGAAGACATATATTTCCTTGCTCAGGTTGGTCTTTTCAGACATCCCCTCGAATTTCTGAATCGTTGACACTATTATGGTAGCTGTCTCCGACTTTAGGAGTCCCTGAAGGTCCCTCTTGTTATCCGTGACATGAACATTCTCAAATCCAAGTGCAGTAAGATTGCTGTATAGCTGGCTTTCAAGCTCGTTTCTGTCAACCAGCATTAATATAATTGGTCTCCTTATGAGGCGGTGCTCCATGATCTTCTTCGCAGCCACTATCATGGTGTATGTTTTTCCTGATCCCTGAGTGTGCCATATGAGCCCCCTGCTCTTTGGTGAAATGCTTCTGTCAAGCACTTTCTCCGTGGCCCTCGCCTGGTGTGGTCTCAGAACTGCTTTTTTGAGTTCATCGTCCTGTCTGGTAAACAGGATGTAATCCCTGATGAAATTCAGAACCGTTTCACGCCTGAAGAATGACTTAACCTGATCCTCAAGTTTATTGTCATTCTCAAGTCTCCAGGAAAATATGCTTTTGCTGGAGAAATTCCATGTTGGTGCATAATAGAAATCTATTATGTTTGTAACCTGGTATGACTGTGGTATAACCATCATCTCTGGCGTTTCCTCATGGTATCTGCGTATCTGGTTCAAACCATCTGTGATACCATCAATGCGGTGCGGAGCCTTTGCTTCCAATATGAACACAGGAATTCCATTGATAAAGAAAACGACGTCCGGTCTGTTTGTCTTTACGCCGTTGGTGAAGGTCATCTCATCCGTCACATGGTACTCATTTCGTTCAGGGTTTTCAAAGTCAATGAGTTTAACATTTCTGTCCCTTCTTTCCTCGGAGATGAATACTGTTCCTTTGCCAGTGAGGTGCTGCCATGCCTTCTCGTTATCCTCAATGGTTGCTGTGATGCTGTTCTCCAGTCTCTTTATGATAATATTGGCAGTTTCGAGATTTGCGAAATCTGAATTGAGTCTTATTACTTGAGATGAAAATATCTCCCTCAGTATAAGACCAGTTTCACCGCCTCTCATTCTCACAGTGTCATCAGGGCCCAGGTAATTCCATCCTATCTGGGTAGCATATTCAATTATTGGGTACTGGACACTTGATTTTTCGGTGGCAAATGAAGGCATCAGTTCTCACCCTTTGAAGAGTATACTTTTATCCTTAGCTTGCCTGTGAGGAGAGACTGCATTAATCCCTTCTTTAGAATCTCTATTTTATCCTTTCTGTAATATAAGAGGCTCAACTTTTGGTTCAATATACGACTCATTTTCCTTATCTTTATTTGTTCTTGCATAGGGGGAACCTTCACAGCCATATGTAATAATAGATCGGTTGAGATGGATGCCTGCCCAACGTAACGTGTTGCAAAAGATTTAAAAATTCCTGTTTCCCAAAGAATGATAAACTGAAGCAACACCATTTCGGGAAGAATCCGGTCAGGGTAAAATCTGAATCTGGTGAAATGATTGCTAAAAGTACAGAGAAACGGCGCATCATTAAAAACAGCAGACTTTCCCACTAGATCAATGCTATTTGTATTGTTAAATAAAAAATCGCCGTTTTCTAAGGTATATTCAGTCAAATTCTTTGGTGCTGGAACTCTTATATAAGATTCTAAAAGTAGTCTACCATCGGTGCTTATATTGTTCATCCTAATCTGAGGTACTCCTTCGGTTGATCGTTTACCACTAGAAAAGCCGTTTTTAAAGTCGTACGTCAAACTATTTAAATTTACAACTTCCCACTCTTCCGGTATCTCTCCAATCTCTGTCATCTTGAATTTCGTGTGCCCGATGCCCTTTGTAAGAAGAGTTTGCATCAGTCCTTTCTTTAGGCGTTCGGTCAGCATTATTTCCTCATTTACTTTTTGAATAGTTTCATCTGCAGTGGATAAGATTTCTGCGATTTTCTGCTGCTCTTGGAGAGATGGTGTTGGAACTAAGATTCTTTTTAACATTTCCTGATTTAGTTTTGTTCTAGTACTTCCAGAAACATAGGGGCTAATATCAGAAAAATTGAGCCATTGCATAATAAATTTGTTTTCTAATAATTCAGATCGACCCCGAAAGATGTGTGCATGGTTATTGACCCAGTATTTACCTGTCATTATATAGGCTTTATTTTGGAATTTTCCGTAATTTCCACCATCCTCAGCGATCAAGACTGCCTCTTCATCAAATATGTAGTCATCTATGTAATCAATTATTCCATTGGCACCGCAGTAGGGAATTGTCCCTTTCTTATTTGCTCTTTCAGTTTCACTTAATGGAACTCGTTTAAGATCTAGAATTTCAATCATATTATCAAGAGATTTAACATTCCAATTCTTAGGTATCTCCTCGATCTCTGTCATCTTGTATCCGGGCCTAGTCAATATAACCAAGCTCCTTCATATAAGAATTCAATTTCTCATTCACTTCTTCAAGCCGCTTATCAACTTCATTTATCTCAGCAAGCACAGACCTTATATCGATCTGCTCCTCACGAGTTATCTGAGAAACATAGAGTGTGACGTTAAGGTTACCATTCTGCTTCAATACGTCTTCGTTGGTTTTTGTGACAGAAAGACCCTCAAGTCCCTGAAAAGTTTCAAAGGTGTTAGCAATTCTTTCTATATGTTCAGGATATAACTGATTAAGTTTTCGTATTTCCTTATGTTTACCAAATTCATTTGATGCGTTTATGAACAGTATCTTTCCCTTCTGATTTGTATTCTTTGCCTTGTTGAATACTAGTATGGCACCGGGTGCACCCGTGTTGTAAAAAAGCTTCTCTGGCAGGGAAATCACACACTCGACAAGATCCTCTCCAATAACGGCTTCCCTGATCTTACCTTCAGCATTTCCCCTAAACAGCGATCCCTGATCAAGAACAACAGCTACTCTCTTCCTGGATGATGCCAACATGTGCTGAATCCAGGCCCAGTCTCCACTTGATTTAGAGGGTATTCCGTATGGGAACCGATTGTAATGATCGTTCTTCAGCTGACCCGGATCAAAGTTCTGATTCCACATGGGATTTGCGGTGACCTTGTCAAACTGCATCAGTGACCCGTCGGCATTGGTGTATGCAGGCCTCTCCATGGTATCGCCAATTCTGATTTCGGCGTCAATGTCATGGATTATGGCGTTCATTTTTGCCATGGCGAATGTAAGGCGGTTGATCTCCTGACCATAGAGTTTTGGAAAATTCAATGTACTATCTGAACCGTATTTCTTAACAAACGCACCGTATGTTCTTATGAGAAGACCTCCAGAACCACAAGCTGGATCATATATTGATTCTCCGGGATTTGGATCAAGAATTCTACCCATAAGCTCCGCGACTTCCCTTGGTGTGTAGAATTCACCTGCACTCTTTCCGGAACCTTCCGAGAATTTGCCTATAAGGTATTCATAGGCGTTGCCAAGGATGTCGGCATCAATATCCTTCAGACCAAGTCTTTTGCTGCTAAGTATCTCAAGCAGTTTCTTCAGGCTTGCATCTGATATGGTCCTGGAACCTCCGGTTGCCTCATTGTAGTCATTCTGATCCACAACCCCCTGCAGTCTTGGATTTTCACGGGCAAGGTCTCTCATTGCTGATGTTAGATATTCTCCAAGCGATTCCTTCTGTCCAGTTATGTTATTCCATCTGGATCTCTCAGGAATGTAGAATCTCACTAACTTGTGATCGGAATTTACCATTGCCAGCGCAATATCTCTGCTGTCCGATATGATCATCAATTCATCTTCAAAAACATCGTTCAGTCGCTTCAGAAAAATCAAAGGAATGATGAAGTCCTTGTACTTTGGCGCCTCTATTTCACCACGTATGGAACATGCGGCTTCCCATAGCCATGATTCGAGGCTAACTGCGCCATTCTGGTTATTGTTGACCATGATATTTGGTAAAAGGAAAAAGTACTATAATGCTTCGACCGTAGAATCAGATTTGCACTTGATGACCATATTCACGTGAAATAAACCCATGTATATGCTTAGAAGACTGTGAATTTAGTAGTGTAGGTAGCGACAAATAGTTAAATAACTTGAAATTACTAGTTTATTCACCGACCCTAATAAAATGGGTTGCTCTGATATTAGATATGAAAATATGTAATAATATAAAATATAATACTGTAGCTAATACTGTTAATTGTAATTCAATATTTGATATTGATTCTAATTCTATCGTTATTGATATATGTAATCTGGTAAGTGGGAGAGAAAATGATAGGCAATATCATAAAAGGTGTTATCCTAACAATAATCATCGGTGCCATAATTAATGCAATATTGGCTCTTTTGAGCGGTCAGCTGCACGTAATACAGTCTTACCGGTACTCAATTGAAGTCTACTTGCTGATTGTGGTACTTATAATGGTTGTTGTGACAGCACCTATGTGGATTGATAGATAATGAGCTAAAATTTTGAATAGCCTCGCTAATAATTTAACGGGAAGCTTTCATTCGAAAGCCTTCCAATATTTTTTTTTTAATTATTAGTGAGAACTAAAACATGTATTTGGGATGTGACATTTAATTAAGGATCCTATACCCAAAGATGCCACAATTGAAGCATCATTTGGTTTAAACCACGTTCGTCGAGTATAGAAAACAAAGGGTATCTTATCAAGATGGGGATCAAATTAGGTAAAAAATAGTATATTGTCTTATATCTCAAATGAACTGTCAGGTCAATTAATAGATATTATTTTATGAATCGTGATTATTTCGCCAGTAGACGCTCACAATAAAGTAGAGGGAAATATTATGTTAACTGTATTTATTGAAACAAGCGGAAAAGCCCATCCAAATGATATGGGTCCCTTTGTTGTCGTCGCAGCAATAATTCAGAATGAAAGTCTAGAAAAATTAAAGTTTGGAATTCAGGAATTAAAACTGCTTTACTTTGGTTCTTATGGTATTAATGCCCGATTTACCGCAAACGATATCATTCATGGGAATGGTGCTTTTAACAGATTCACTGTTGAAAAGAGATCCGAAATCTTAGACAGGATGATGAAGATTCTGGAAACGTCTGAGGTCAAAATAGTATATTCAGTGATTAAGAATAAGAACTCTCAAAAATGGAATGTTAACGGGACGACTTTAATGAATGAACAATTAGCTTTGAATGAGATCGCACTTCGTGTTTACCTAACATCGCGCTATTTTTCAGATTCAGATTTAAGACTTGTAATTGACAGCCACCAGTGGGATCACGATATGCACTTATTGGAAGGCACAGGAAAATTAATTCTTGATTTGTTTAAAGAAAAAGGAGGCCTGGCACTTGTAGATAATTATAACGTTACCGCACCACTCTTTTCTACATCAAATAAAGAGCCTTTTATTCTAATAGCAAATCTAATAGCATATGTGGTGAGAAACAACTACTACAGGATTAAACACAAATATAGTTACTCTTTTACCAAGTATTACACAATAATTCAAGGGAAACTTTACAAAGGCTTTGATAATAGTGATTCGAAAGCTGGGACTTTTCAAATATAGAATCGGGGCCATGAACCAATATCACCACCCCTGGGGTGCTTTTTTATCTCCTCGGCGTCAAACTGTCAGGGTATCGGACCCACGGGCCTACCCGATTTTTCGCCTAATTCATATAGGATCTATTACGACCGGCACAATCCGTGCCCTTTTACCGCAGAAGTAGACGTGCAAATCCTATCACCATACTGCCCAGTGACCCGGGCCTTATTAAGCTGCCTTAAGAATGATTATAAAATTAAACATAAAAACTTTTTTACGCAGGTTGAAGCGGATATTATGTCAATCGATTTATTAGATATTTCTTTTAGTAATTTAGAGCGGACACCTTGTTCTATGAGGTCCAATGGAGCTATCTTAAAAATTTGATGTTTTCGTACAAAAAGAGGCAAGCCCTTATGTAATGTTAGATTCCAGCGGCAGAATAAAGACTGCAATTTACACCTTTCTGAAAGAGAAGTTTAGAAAAAGCAAATGCTCGGAAGAGGGTCAGAAGGTCGTCCTTGGAAAGGAAAAGTCCTCAGTTCTTGTAACCCGATAATCAAAAAATTCCACTAAATACTCTCAATGTTACCATTAATGCCTCTACAAGTGTAATTCCTTGACTTAATAGATCAAGCTTACAGGTGCATCATGTTGGCGATCAACGATGATATCCGCCTTTTCCATCATACTCTATCAGCACTCCTCTTGAAAGCTGTCTGCTGGTATCGCACGTTTGTGACAATTCCTTGCTGTAGGTCTTCTCTGC
>JAKAUD010000062.1 GCA_021827885.1 Thermoplasmata archaeon
ATGGGAAACCATGCAGAAACTTCTTGATTCGCTGTCAAGGGTTGAGAGGATGGAGATCACATTTGGGAGAGAGCACAGAATATGGTATCTCAATCTCAGACCTGAAACATCCGGATTGTTAAAGAAGATCGGCTACGGAAAGCTGTTTGACGAGAAAAAAGCGGCATAAAAGTGTAATAGGTAAAACCTGTCGCTAGTCAGGTCATGATTCACCATTCCTTTCAATTCTTATCAATGACAGGGAATTGTAGAAATCCTTTCTTTCCCTTTCCGCTATTGATGATATCAAGATTCTTGGTTTATATTTCATGAAGATTTCCACCGGAGAATCCTGGTCAATTTTCTTTGAGAGTAGATCCTCTCTAAATTGTTCCCTGTCAAAATCGATTTGTCCTTCGAAGGAACCCGACAGGTATGACTTAGGTTCTGGTATGAAATATCCTCGTTCTCTTTTTAATGCCCCTATATTCTTGAGAATTCTTTCACTGTTCCTGGATATCTTTTCTCTCCTCGGAAGCAAATACCGTCCATGCAGGTCCATATCGGCTAGCAGCTCTTGATCGGCGGAGACAATAGAGAGATAGTCAATATGTGGATTATTTAACTGTATCTTTCCGTCAAGGAATAATTTCCTCATAAAACGGGCCTCATACTTGTCCCTTACCTCAAGAGATCTCCTGATTTCTTCCTGTTCCTGGATCCTTATCTGGATCTGCTCATGCCTTTCCCTCAAGATTGTGAGTTCAGTTTCGAGCTTGATGATTTTCTTTTCTAGGTCTTTCAATTCATAATCCTGTGCACCTTGAACCGATTCGATGGCTTTATTCAGGAATTCTGTCAGGTTTATCCCATTTCCCTTTATGAAATCCCTGTTCTTCCTTGTGAGCTTGACACTTGTTACGTCCCTAATTTCATCTGGGTTCTTTAGGGGTCTTCCCGGTCCGCTCATGAGAAATCACTTCCCTTTGCTCTTTTCTTCTTTTCTAGAAATAAGTGAGTGTGTAAGTAAGTAAAGTAAATAATAATTAAATATATTATATATATAATTAATTCTGGTAAACTTAGTACTACACTGAGTTTTTCCCCTATCACTAAAAATAATTTCGTATTACGAAATTCACTGGAGCCCATTATTTCCTGCCTCCGCTAAAACATTGATGGCATAATTCTCCAGTATTACTGAAATCCAATATTCGATTTTTCCCTTCGAATCCCAGAAAATATCCCTTTCTATCCCTGTCAGCCCTGATAATAATTCCTCCCTCTCCTTCAACAGAAGATTGAATCTTGCCTGATTGAGTAGTTTCCCAATTCGCTCGGAAATAAGTGTGGACAATCCTCTTTTTAACACCCCAAGTTCCTCCTTCATTTGTAGGAATGAGTCGATATCCCTCCTCTGTAGATCAGATGATGTCTCTTTCGCAAGGAATGCTATTCTTCTTGAAATATGAGAGAATACCTTGATGTTTTCCTTTCTTATCATCCTGGAACTCATTTCAATTCTCAGCGCCTGCCTGAGCTCATCCATTTCAGTCATCTTTCAAACCTCCTGTGCCAGTTTTCCACGTATCTTTCTCTTTGTGCGTTTTGGGAAGGATCCGGGAACATGAAAAACACCCTGATTTCAAAGATTCCATGTTTGTCCTGGATTATTGTGGTTTTTTCCTGATGCTTGGAAGCAAAATCATGCAATCCCTGGACAGCAGATCTAACGTCTCCAGAGAAAATTTGCAAGACGTCTTCATCCCTGGAGGATAATATCTCTCTTGACCTGTCCTGATAGAGGAGAAGTACAAGGGCATTGATGAGCTTTCCCTGATAGGCGTTCATTCTATCTCCTCCAAGATATCTCTTGTTTTTGTGGCTTCCGGGAATTTATGGATAACCTTTTCAATAGCTTCTTCTGAAAAGCCAAATTCAAATGGCGAATTTATGGGTAAAATCTTTGAATTTTTTTGGAAGCTGAGAATTACAGGCTCAGCTTCCTGTTCCTCAAATCCCCCCGCGCCCGCTTCTAGTGCTCCATTCTCGGAGCAAGGAGGAAGAACCCAAAAATGCCCTCGGCAGAATCCTTTGAGTTCTTGAATTCAATAGAAAGGGGATAATCATCCTTGAAGCTTAATTTTAATTCCTCTGAGTTTCCCAGTGATTTCACGATGCGCAGCAGATAGTCGAGAGGATATGAACTCTTTACCTCTGAATTGCAATTAAGTTCTCCAAGCTCTGATTTTTGAAGAACCAATTCGGAGTCCTCTGACTCAGATGCAGATCTTGCCCTAAATTCATCCGGTTTCATGATCAGTTTGATGGCGTCGGAAACATCCTCAGCGGCCTTCAGGCCCCTTTCAAGTTCCACTTTCCTTATTACAACATAACTCTCACTGTGAATTGATGGTACCTTTGGTGTTGTCACAGAAGAATTATCCAGCAAGGGGATGCTCTTGCTTATTGAACCTATCCTGAATTTCAGTCTTTCGTGCTCTTTTACGATTACAATATTCTCATTTGATGAGGCTAATTTTATGATGCCTTTGAGCTTATCCACGTCCACTGCCAGTTCATCCTCTTGATCCACGTCATACTCAATAAATGCCTCCCTGTTGAGTTGCATATCAATCATAGCAACATGGGCACTATCAACTGCCTTGACGTTCAACCCTTTTGAATCAAGTTTCAGTTTTGCTTCTGAAACCACAGTGTTCAATAGATCTATTATCTCCCTGAAATTCTTTATAGAAATCGTTAGTTTTGTCAATATTATCACTTTCCGCTTGTGTAGGTGTATTATACAAGCAGGTATTAATTATTTTTCTTTTTTGATGCACATATCTGTATCAGATTTGATACAATAACGAAATTTAGATTCATGATAGCAATTCTTAAATTACCTATCCCAATGATAACAGCGATGATAGATACCAAGGTACTTGACGATAAGAACAGGCAACTCGTGGTTTCCATGAGTTCTGATTATCCAATTTTCAAAACAGCACGAAAACTCAATATAAGCTTCTTTGGCGGGGTTCTCTTTGATGAAGATGATGTCAAGCTGGTAATGTATCTTGAAAAACCAAAAGACTTCAAAAGGGAAGATACAATGTTTCTTTCTAATATCCTCCACAAGGATATGGGCAATTTCCTGATAGTTACCGACTCCTCAGATAATTTTTCCGAATTAAAGGCACTGGGGCAGGCGCTCCGAATCAGGTCTGTAGTTCTTGATACAATTCATTTTATGGATGGAAATGTGGTTGCATATCTTAGATACTTCATGGCGGATGAACCCCTCATTACAAAAATGATTACATTTTCTTCAAAATACGTCCCCGGGTTCTCCCTGCAATACTTGGGAAAAGGGGATAAGTTTATGGAACTTTTTTCGAAATTCAACAGTTATGCAAAGGTGTCGATTATCTCTATCTCGTACAACCCTGAACCGATCAATAATTCAGAAAAAATGGAACAAAAAGATTATATCATGGAGGTAAAATACGCAGAAAAAGAAAAGATTGTTTGTGTTTACCAATCAAAGGAAGATATATCCAACGAAAGGATCCACAGAATCAAGGGAGAAGCCGAATTCTTTTCTGGCGAGGTGCTTGATGAACGACTGAGAGAACTTCTCTCATTCCTCACGATAGAAGATATCCTGACTTTCAGGAGGGTTGTGAGGTTTCAAAAAGGAAAATATGACATTGATTTTTATATCTTAAAATCTGCCCAGGATCTATTTCTCAAGAACGTGGGTAAATTTAATGAGAATAGCAAAAGTGGAAAGCTGGAAATTACAAACGTTAAGGGTGTTGATAATGAGGGATAACGTTTTTTATAGTTTAACGGTTAACCCTATGTGAAAGCATTATTTATTGGTGGATCAGGATACTTGGGAAAAGAGTTAATGAACAGGCTTGGCTATGATGAAACAGCCTATCTTTCCAGAAATAAGATTGCGGATAATGGCTATTCTAAGTTTGATTGGATTGAGGGCGATATCACAAAATTGGAAGACGTCCAGAGCATAGTTAAAGGCTATGATGAGATATTATACCTGGCAGGTACAGATTCCAACAATGAGTCTGAACTTTTTGAGATAAATGTAAAAGGCATAAAAAATGTGTCGGCTGCAATCAAAAAAATCGACAAAAACCAGCGATTGATTTATTTTTCATCCATAAACGTCCATTACGGGCAGAATGAATTCCTGAGATCAAAAAGAACAGGGGAAGACAATGCGAGCCTCATAAAGAATCACCTTATTCTGAGAATGTCTTTCGCATTCGGCGGCAAAGAAGATAAGTTTGTCAGGATGATAAAGGAAATTCTGGGGAAAGGAGTAAGAACCTTTCCGGAAGGGGGACCTATCTGTCCTGTTCACGTCAATGATCTCGCAGCTACGATCAAGTCATCTGCAGCAATAACAGGTGCCATAGATGTCAACTCAACAGATATGATCAATTTCGTGAATTGCATGAACATTGTTGCCAGAAAGGAGAAATTTCCTGAAGTAACTGCGAAATCAGGGTTCTTTTCGAGAAATCTTGGCGAAAAGATATCGGAATCTGGATTTCTTGATCCAATCATGCTCCACAGGCTCACTCTGAACTACTATAGAGAAACAAGCTCGGTCAAGCGTTTTATAAAGGAGCCAATAAAATTTGAGGACTACGTGAACTCAGGGTATTTGCCCTAGAGCATCACGTGGCCTATCGCTTCTCTGTAGATAAAAACACTCAATTTTCCCAGATAATTTACCAGATAATCACTTATTGAATTCTTGAACCTTATATCCTTCTTGCAGGAAATAAGATGAACTATCGCCATTTCCATAAATGCATGTGCACTGAGCAAATTTGAAGCCCTCTGATCTCCCTTGCTCATCTTATCTTTCATGTCCAGCCAAACCTCATCGGCGTGATTCAACTGTTTTCTCTGGTTATCCGGGAGTACTGAATCAGGATCGGTGATATTCTGGAAAAGGGTGTCGGCCATATCCAATATTTCCCTGGTGGCCTGCAGTCGGGTGCCGGATGCTACAGCCATCCCGAGCGATGCCATGGCAAGTTTCATCTCGGCGATGTAAAGAAAGTATTCGTGTGAAGCTTCGATAACCTGATCAATTGCTTCACAGTATCTATTCTCCTGGTTGGTTATTTCTGGTTCATCTGCCATTGTACATAAATATGCCTTAGAACTTAATATTTTTGAGTTCTCATTAGCGA
Source organism: Thermoplasmata archaeon (assembly GCA_021827885.1). The sequence continues at coordinate 5,220 of JAKAUD010000062.1, forward strand.
AATTGTGCTTCGCATTCAGCAGAAAAAGAGCAGCTGAGTGAATTCTTAAGTGCCGCAGCACGCTTCTCCTTCTCGAACCACACAGATTTCTGCCAGCATATAGGGTGGATGATTGTTGATAGCCCCCTTTGAAAGGCTGAATCATCACCTCCCAACTATCGGTGGAGGTTAAGCACTCTTGATTTCTTTCCTGTTGCCGAAGGCATTTCTCGCAATAGTTACGGTTACCAGGATTATGACTATAATGAGCAATGCAAGACCAATAGCCTCCACGACCCATGAAATGATGTGCATATACTGCAGAAGGTCTACGGTATCTCCATTAGTTCATGCAATAAGTGATATCCTCTCCAGATAATGCAATGGACCTACCCCTTCAATGGTTACCAGAAATATCTCTTTAGACCATAGTTTCCCTTCTGTTAGAAAGTGCTATGCACTCCCTTACAAAAGTAGTTGAACTTGCGGGTTGGGACATGCTTGAAATAATGTGCAATCTAGTAACATTTATTTGAATGTACCAGTGGCCGATGGAAACATTCGTCCCAATAATGTACTTCAGGCGGTTTGATCCGAATCACAAGAAAAGAAGAACCCTTAAGAATTGATGAAAAGAAGTCCAATCTTGCGAGATAGCCCTGGGCAGATTCGAACTGCCGTCGACAGGTCCAGAGCCTGCAATGCTTGGCCACTACACCACAGGGCTATTTTCGTCTAGTGATCAGATTGAACCGAAACCACTCTCAATTCTTCCCTTACTGCAATCTATATGATGATTTGATCATAAAATCCTGCATTTTTATGAATGAGAGATGAAACAGTTTGCTCTGATACCCTCCCAATCACTTTCCAACATAAAAAACCTTTTCAATGTCGGCTCTCATGTTGCGTCCCCTCCTCTGCTAAAATAAAAGCTTCGTGCTTCAATCTCCCTTGCATGGCATTTACAGCATGAAAGAAAGGAGGCAGAGGTTCTCCATGTTTACAGGGAAGTGAAAATGATCAGGGAAAAATGGTCTGGTAAACTCACTGTCAAACTTTCCTACGATGAAAAACCAGTTATACAGGCAATGGGTATTATATATCCAGATAAGCCATCAGATGAGGAAAATGGGTATGTATCCAGAAATCATGATTACAAAAGAAATGGTGCATTATCCCTGTTGTCAGGGATTGATCTCTTAACAGGACAGATAATCCACTGGTGGAAGAGAGGCATAGAAGCCTTGAATTTGTGAAATGGGTTGAAATTGTTGACAAATACTATCCGAATGATTATAAGATCACCATAATCATGGATAACCGCAGCATTCACATATCAAGAGAGACAATGAAATACCTCTCATCAAGGCCATGGAGATTCCATTTTGTGTTTATGCCAACACATGCATCCTGGCTCAACATAATAGAGATGTTCTTCAGCAAGATGGCATGTTCCATGCTTAGGGGAATAAGGGTTGATTCGAAGGATGAGTTGAAGAACCGCATGCTGGAATATCCAGGAAATCAACAACGAACCCAGTATATTCACATGGAAGTGGGAAAAGAATGGGATTCCAGAAAGAACACCTTAATCGTAATGTTAGCATAGTTTGGAAACGCTGTTCTATTTTCAACGATTTTTTCTGTTCAAGTGCGTTAAGAATTCCTCCACGACTTCGGAACCCGTTGAATGAAGCTTGATTGACTCTTGGAAAACGGTATCCTTGACTTCCTTAGGAAGCAGTTCGATGGAATGAGTCGTCGAAGAATCATATTTTGCAGTGGGAAATTCTAAGAGAAGACTGTCTTTCTGTTCATTGGTGCATAGAACTTCCAGAACCATCATTCCGGCAAACTTCTCTTTTGCCATCTCTGCCAGTCCTGCCTTTTTAAGGGATTCCATCCTGTCCTCGTTTATCCATACGTTTATTTTTATTTTCTCATTGTTTTCGCTCATGCTTTCAACACCTCCATTTTTTTGAGACTAAAAATCGGCTGCCTAGATTTTAGGTATTCTTCCGTGACAAAAGGTGAACCAAATCCATACTTATCTGCACTTCCCATAATAGTATCAAACACTTCTGGTCTCATCACCCTTCTGGTAGGCCTTACTCCGTCGGTAAGAATACTCCTTATCAACGTGCCACTAAATTCCTGTCCAGTTTTCTCATGTCCACACAATCCCGCATTTGTGACCTCGTTGCAAATTGGGCAATACCAGTTTTCCCTGAGGAATACAGGCTTGATTGCAAGTTTTTGCCTGTATTGGCTCAGCATATCCTGTGCATCGTATGGTCCATAAAAATTCCCTACGCCCGCGTGATCCCTTCCAAACATATGATGGGTGCAACCCAGATTTGTCCTGAGTATCGCGTGGAATAAAGCTTCCCTCGGTCCGGCATATCGCATGTCCCATAGGGTGAATGTCACGCTATGAACTTCGTTTCTAAAGTATCCTGCGGTGCGTAGAATGTCCTGCGAAAGCAGAATGGATTCATCAATATAGTCGCCAACCCTCTTTTCACCGATAATTGCATTCACAAGCACGCCTGTCCTTAGACTATCCACTGGCATGTCCTCATTCGCTGCGAACCATGCCTGCTTCATCAGCGTTTCATGTCCCGTGTGGGGAGCATTCCTGGTCTGGTGCGCAACTATGTGATCCCACTTCTTCTTTCTGAATAGGTCAAAGTGCTGTTTTGGGGTGAGCCAGTATCTTGAAAAAGGTTCGTTGAACTTCGGCTCATTAACAAGGGTAACCCTCCCCGAAATGAATCTGTTCTCGTAAGACACTGTTCTTCGAACGCCGGGATGCTTTGGATCTCCTGTTCCAAATATCTTCTCTGCCATTTCCTTCCTGTCGTACTGGAATATATCATCGATCTTCAGGATCGCCATAGGTTCATCCTGGTATCCCAGCAGTATAGTGTCTCCTGGACCAATACCATACTGTTTCAACTTCTCCTGGCTCAAATCAAACACAATGGGAATACTCCAGAGGGTTCCATCTGGAAGCTCCATGTCTTTCAACACGTGCTCGACTTCCTCGCCGTTCATGAAGCCTTCAAGAGGGGTGAAGAACCCATAAGAAAGGCTGATCACCTCATGAGCAGTTTCTCTCTTCACCGGTATAATGGTCATGCCTTGTATTTTCTCTTCGGAGTCCATCCCCATAACTCTTTCAATAATCTGCTTTCCCCCATGCCCTGTATAATTCACTTTCTCACCCCTAACTCTCCTATGATGCTGTGTACCGGGATCTTTTCGAATTCCCATTTTTGCGACCCAGAGTTATATCTAGAAACGACGAAGACATTCCAGTTAGAATCGTCTATCGAGGGGAAGTCAGATCTGTAATAATATCCGGGCCACCTGGTCTCCTCCCTGAACATAGTATGTCTCAGCACGGCCTCCGACGTCAACACTCTGTGATGGAGTTCCCATGCTCTCTGCAACTGATGGAGGTCTTCCGCTCCGAGCAACTGCAGATCTTCCTTCAGCATGGTCAGCAGCTCAAGGCCTCTCTCCATGCCCACAGAATTCGTTGTGTAGAAACTTGTGACACCGCCTGCATATTCATCCATGATCTTTTCCAATCTTTTGAGACCTTGACTCGGGTAAAGATAATAAGGAGACACGGTGCCCCGTGTTGTGAAACTGTGCCCAATACCATAGTTTTCAAGAGGCTGGAATATCTCCGCCTTGAGGTTCTCCAGGACCGTGTCATCTACGTTCGGTTTTCTGCGGTTTGTATCTATTAGGTACTTTACTGCGCCCTTCCCGGCTATTCTTCCTTCAGCGAACGAGCCTGAGGAAAACTTGTGAGCTGCCCCCCCGGCTGCATCACCGGCCGCAAAGAGCCCTTCAATGGTAGTCATCCTGTTCCAACCCCACTGATAATCTTCTGGGGAAATGTCGGACGGCCCACTTACCCAGGCGCCCGCATTCACTGCGTGCGATCCCATTATATATGGTTCTGCAGGAACAAGTTCTGACCACCTCTCTTTTGGGTCTGTATTCTGGGATGCCCAGATCGTGGCCTGGCTTACCGTCATGTCCAGGAAGTCCTCCCATCCTGCCTCCTCCTTCTCCCTTGAATCCAGGACATTTTCTGTATGCATCAGGATGGGTCCTCTCCCTTCCTTGATTTCCTCAATCATAAGATGATTCCTGAGGCAGGTGGGCATAGGCTTAGCATCTGCATATTTTCCGTATCTCGCCCTTATTTTATCCCTGCTGGTGTCATAAGTCTCGTTATCTGCGTTTGTTGCTTCCGCTTTAAGATACAGAAACCATGAGCCAACAGGGCCATAACCGTCCTTGAACCTGGTGGGTACGAGTCTTATCTCCATCTGAACCATCTTCGCACCCGCCTCAATAGGTAGTGCGTAAGCTGAACCGGTACTCCATGGAGAATACCATGTTCTGCCCCAACCTTCTCCCACAGATCTTGGGCGAAATATATGACTTGCACCTCCTGAAGCAAGAATTACCGCACTGCTTCGGAAGACACAGAAAGATCCGTCACGTACGTCAAAGCCTACCGCTCCTGCGATTCTCTCAGGATTCCTTGCGTCGGTAAGCAGATTGGTGATCATGACCCTGTTAACAACCTCGGTTGCCGCCTTCTTGGCCGCCTCAGCAACGATTGGTTTGTAGCTCTCCCCATGTATAAGAATCTGCCACCTGCCTTCCCTCAAGTATTTTCCAGTATCCTTGGACTTCATGATCGGGAGACCCCATTCTTCAAAGAGATGAACAGAGGAGTCAACGTGCCTGGCAACATCATATACCAGATCTTCTCTCACAAGTCCCATCAGGTCGCCTCTAACATATCTCACAAAGTCTTCAGGCGTGTTTTCACCCCACCTCATCCCGAGGTATGTGTTAATCGCAGAGAGCCCCATAGCCACGGCACCGCTTCGTTCTATGTTTGCCTTTTCCGCAATGACAATTTTGAGGTTTTTCCCCCAGTATCTCGCTTCGTATGCCGCTCCACATCCTGCCATTCCTCCACCTATGATGAGTATATCCGAATCGACAGTTCTTACATTCATCTACATTCCCCCCGTTCGTTTTCTAAAAACGGTTATTGTCGGGAGCTCTGTACCAGTGAGTAACTGGTCTGGTTCCTGTGCCAGATTCTGATCTTCTATTGTGTGAGATCTTCCATTCATGTCAGGTAATGATATTGTATTCCAATTCCTTGTTCTTATTGGAAACCGAAAGTCCTTATTTCTGGAATCCCTATATTTTATGGACCAGTCTATGGTATTCTCTGCCTCATCTCTTGTGACAGAAATCTCTGACATCAGAGGAGCTATGTCCGCGTAAGGCCTAATTTGTATTGCCTTCTCCGGGCAGAGCTTCACGCATGAAAAACACTCCCAGCACATGTCAGGCTCAATGTTGTAAGCCTTGTTTGTAACCGGATCTAGTCTGATTATGTCGCTAGGACAGATTTCTACGCACTTTCCGTTACCCTTGCATCTGGCATCTACTACAAAACTTGGCATATTAATCACCTGATCCCGTTCTGCGCTCAACTCGAAAATATTGTATAGTGGAGAAATTTATTCGCAGTTCCGAGGAGAGATATTCAGCAGACATAGGAATCTAAAATATAATCGCGCAATTCATTATAAAAAAACATCCTCATGGATGTGGTAGGAACTTCATAGATTTGGTCAGCAGAACTTTTATCAATGATCAGGTTTATTTTCCTCTTCCCCAAAAGAAGATGCCACAACCATAGCCTACCCACTTGTGTGGCATTGAAGTGTTCTTCACATAACAGTGCAAAAGTCGAAATTGATTAACCTCAAGTTTACAACGGTTTAGAATGCAGAATTCCACATAATCAGTTATTTGTGCATTTTCCATGAGATTTTATTTTAATTTTTTTGTATTACCTACCATTTTATCGAAGAACAGTTTCAATTTG
>JAKAUD010000239.1 GCA_021827885.1 Thermoplasmata archaeon
TGCGAAGTTGGTCAAATCTGCATCCTTAATTTCAGGAGCCGGAGAATTTACGTAACTTTTAATCTCCCTTTCAATTTCCGCCTGGCCCCTCTTGAATTCTCCAGTAGCTTTCCCAAGATTCCTGGAGAATTCTGGTATCTTCTTTGCACTGCCGAAAAGCAGGACTATTACCAGACCTACAATGAGCCATTCCCATGGTGAATCGAACATGCATAATAATCGAAAGTGCCTATTTAACCATTTTGAATGGGAATAGGTTATGGCACTTTAGAGAAGGAATATAAGGTAATTATTCTCGTTCAATTTGAACTCTGCACTTATTGCCATTCTTCACATCTCAGGAATGATTCTCCAATCTGCTTTCACGCCTGATGGCAGCTATCTCACCCAAAATTTCATACCACTTTGCTGACATCAATCTCTACGGTGAAACCCTTTTTTCTGAAGTCGTCAAGCGTTTTTTCACATTTATCAAATATGGTCTTCCTCAATTCGCTGAATGAGAACGATACAACCTTCTTGTCAGAATTTATAACCACAAAACCCAAAGTTCTGTCAGACGGCATGATTTCATCCGTTCTGGCAAAATCCTGAATGAATTCTCCCATGCTGTCCTGAATTAGGGGGGATTGGATAACATCAATAACTGAAGCTAAAGAGTCAGGAAGGGAATCAATAATTACGCATATGGTGGAAGGATGATAACCCTTCACCGATATGTTGTACATTGCACAATCCGTCATCGATCATGCCTTTACTCTCTGAAGGTACCATCTCTCGGCACCTTCTTTTTCCCTTTCAAAAGCTCCTTCCAGGGTTGATGGCGCTCCCTTTACTCCACCGTCTCCCTCTTTCCAATTTACGGGGGTGGCAAGTTTCCTTTCCCAGTTGAATTTGAAGGCTTTTATTACCCTGATAATCTCATCAAGATTCCTGCCAACCTCGGCCGGGTAGTATACCATCCATCTTACTTTTTGATCTGGATCGATGAGGAACACGCCCCTGACGGTCATCCCTCCCTTTTCGTCCATCATGTTGAAGAGTCTCGCAACCTCGAGTTGTGTATCAGCTATCACTGGGAATGGGACTGTGATTCCATATTTTTCCTTGATATCCTTAAGCCACGCTATATGGCTGTATATGCTGTCGATACTCAGCCCGAGAAGCTGTACTCCAAGTGCCTTGAATTCATCATATCTCTGTGCAAAGGCCATAAATTCTGTGGTGCATACAGGCGTGAAATCAGCTGGATGTGAAAACAATAAGACCCACTGCCCTTTATACTGCGAAAGTGTTATTGGCCCTGCAGTTGTGTTCGCGCTAAAATCTGGTGCTTTTTCTCCTAAATATACTGGCATATTATCACCTATAGGTAATTACTAACCATTTTATTAATAAAACGGTTAAGGTACACATTTGCACATAATAACAAGATTATATACCATATTGAAAGAGGAGGTCCATGCAAACCGGGATAAATCCTATCCTCAATCGACGATTAATTTGGAAATTATTAACTTCATTATCGCAATGCCCATGAGCAGTGAAAAGTGCAATTAAGTTCCTCAAATACCCCGGCATAAAGCTCATTCTTATTCGGGACATAGAAAAAGAATTTAAAGAATCGGGATGCTCAATCTTTATTGATGTCTTCGGAGGATCAGGTTCTGTCTCACTCAATTTATCAGCAAGTAAAATCATCTACAATGACATAGATCCGGAGGTAGCAAGTATTTTTTCTGCAGTTAAGAACCATTCAGAGGAGTTCTACTCTGAACTGTGTGTTATGACAGAGTCAAAGGAAGATTTCATGAGCTATGAAAATAAGCCAGTCGATTGGAAGAACAGAAAGGTAAAGGATGCCTGTCTGTCATTTTACCGGCACAACACAAGTTTTGGGGGCAAAGGGGAAACTTACGGTACGGAAGAGAAAGGTTCATTTCAGTTTTTCATGAAGATCTTTACGAACTATGCTATAATTTCAAAAAAAATAAGGACATTCACTGTTGAAAACAAAGACTTCAGGGACATCTTCAGGGAGTATGATTCAGTTGATTCATTCTTTTATGTAGATCCACCATATCCGGGGAAAAACTGGTATAATTATGAATTTTCAAATGAAGACATGAAGGATCTGAAGAATGTGCTTAAAAACACAAAGGGGTCATATTTAATGAATTTCAACGCAGAGGATGATTTACCCAAACAGATCTTTGGAAACCCTCAGTATGTGATCAAATATGATAATAGAAATTCGTTGCCTGGAACAGAGTACAAGTATTATTCATTTTATAAAAGGGTTAAAAAAAGTTAGATTCAAGTATCTGGTTGAAAATTTTTTTCGCTAATGGTATGACGGATCCTCACTGTAATTATGAAATGAGGGGTAATATGAATCATCCCTTTGGGATAAAGTATTTTCTGAAGACATTGCCACACCAAGGTTTCCATAGGTTTTGTTGATTTTTTCCTCAACAGGCAGGTAAGTTTTCAAGGCCTCCATTACATCCACAACTTCAGTAAGCTTGCTTTCCCTTGATACTGCAAGATCGCCTGATGCTCTTATGAGGCCACCCAGTTCCCTGAGCCGTAAAGTCAAAGCATTTTCCCGGTGATCGATAGTCTTTGCCCTGCGTTTCCCCTCCTCCAAAATTAGGTTGGCCGCTTCTATCGTCATATGTGGTATCTTCCCGTCGGAATTGATTTCCTGTGCTATAAATTGAAGGTATTTCATACGATTTTCCGGGGTATCTGGAATAGAAACTTCCATCAATATTTCATATCCGCTTCCGATAATCCTCGATCTTAATGGGCTCAGTATATACCTCAAATCCTGCATGTTGCATGCAGCGACCAGAATGAAATTGGCTGGCACGTTGTCAACCCTTACGCTTGCACCGGCACTCTGTGGATTTCTTCCTGTTATGGGGAACTTCTTTTCCTGCATTGCAGTAAGGATAGACCTTTGCAGTTCGCCCAGATGTGTTATTTCATCAACGAACAGTATTCCTTCGTGTGCTTCGTGAACCGAACCAGCTATCACTCTTTCAAAGGGCATTGTTCCCAGTTGTGGATGGCCGCCATAGGGATCGTGCCGGACATCTCCTAGCAATTCTGTTTCACTGGCTCCTGTTGCAAGAATGAATGTATTTCTGTTAAGATCGGATATGACTTTGCTTGGACTTTTCTTATCCATTTTCCTTCTCTTTTCAAGCGTTCTTTCATCAAGAATCCTGATTTTATCATTTGCCCTTTCATATACAATAACTTCTTCATGATCTCCATTTTTCCTGGTTGAGGTCACCTTTTCAGGACTATTCTGCACACCGAATGCAGCTCCTATTACGTTGAAAACATCTCCAAATGGCCCCTGTCCGGTTGAAATTGATTTTGACTGCTTGCAGCTTGGGCATATGCTATCATTATAGCTGGAGAGAAACCCGCACCTTGTGCATCTGAAACCCAGCCTCTCTGAAATTTCAAAGGAAACATTCTCTGGATCTATCAATATTCCTTCTGCAGCATTCATTTCCTCATTTTCCTGCTCTATCTGGGTCGCTGTTTTAATTTCAATAAAAGGTCTTTCCGGATATTCGGGATTATGCAGGACACGAACCTCTTCCTTGGGACGTTCAATGAAAAATGACATCGCCTGGGCAATCATCGATTTTCCGACGCCCGGCGGTCCGACAAGTAGTAGATGCCTCCTTTGCTTTGCAGCCATCCTCGCTATTCTCACAGCATCGTCCTGGCCTATGACACGTTCTAGTGGGTTCGAAGGGATCTTCAATTGCGAAGTATCCTTTATAGACTCAAAGTTTGTGTTCACGATGTATGATCCCATGCCACTACCCTTAATTCCTGCGGTTTCTTTGTTATATTCCCGATCTTGACACCATAGATATTTTTAATGCCAGATTTATAGGAAATATCTACAAGCCTCTGGGAAATAACGCCGCCGGTGATTATTGAGTGGGCTCCGGTAGCCGATTCTATCTTTTCAACCGCTTCAGCAACAGGATATGATCCGAGGGTTTTTCCCTCTTCATCATAGATTTCAGTAATCTTTTCTTCCGTCAAGCTTCTTAATCTTCTCTGAATGCTTCTTGGGTCATTGAACTTCACTGAACCATCATCTTCCTCTTCTTCTACTATTTCCTGAGGTTCCTCTTCCGCAACCTTTACCTCAATCTCAGGTTTCGCAGTTCTTTCCGGTTGCTTGTGCTCCCTGCGTTCTTCCTTCTTTTGAGGGAGGTTTTTCATTCCATCGGCATTCTTTTTTTCTGAGGTGTTGTTTCTTTCATTTACCGCTTTTAATTCTTCCGTCATTCCCCTCATTGAAAGATACTGTTCCACGGGGGTCTTGTATCTCAACGCCTTGACTATCTGCTTGTAAGTAAGTTCCTCAACTTCAGTTCCGGGAGGGGCTCTTGCAACGAAATCAACCTCAGCTACCTGAAGCATTTCCTTGAGAATTAAATCGCCTCCTCTGTCACCATCAAGAAAAACAGTCACTGTCCTTTCCTTGGATAACTTCTGCACAGTCTTGGGGATGTTTGTTCCCTGAACGGCTATTGTATTCTTTATGCCGTACCTAAGAAGGTTAATGATATCACTTCTTCCCTCAACGACTATTATGGAATCAGAGTCCTTAACGGCTGGTCCTGCTGGCAGTCGATCTTCACCATATGTAATGATTTCTGCCTTTTCAACACCCTCACGAACAGTCGTGATTATGCTTTCGCTGACGCTTTTCCCGGTGTCATTCATTTTCTTGTACAGCTGTTCAGCCCTTTCTATGACTTTTCTTCTTTTTTCCTGTCGAACATCTTCAAGGGTTTCTACTTCCACCTTAGCCTTGCATGGTCCAATTCTATCGATTGTTTCTAGAGCTGCTGCTAAAATTGAACTTTCTACCTGGTCTAAGCCGGAAGGTATAAGTGCATACCCTTCCGTTCTTCCTTTCTTGCTATCTATTTCTACTTCAATTCTTCCTATCTTGCCGCCTTTTTGAAGGTCCCTGAGATCAAGCTCGTCACCGAGCAATCCTTCCGTTTGTCCAAAAATAGCCCCAACAACGTCTGGTTTTTCAACCACCCCATCCGTTGAGATCTTGGCCTTGATAAGATATTTTGTAAGATTTGGATCTACATTCATCAATATCACCTTTTTTGTCGTATACTAATTTATAACAGGATAGAATCCGGCAACAATCTAATCCATTTTCTATCTCCATTGAGATATTCATTGCAAATCAATATTTAATCAATTCGTTATCTGTGGCATTTTATTTGATTGGAATTCAGTTGAAAAATAAATTGCTTTTATGCAATGGCAGTGTTGAAGGGTTCTAAAGTTATTCAGGGGCGTATTTTATCGTTTTCAATCCATTCTTCAGATTTATTTGCGCCTGATTGGTCAATTTCATGTTCCGATATCCACACATAAGAATTCTGAGGCAAAGAATTATAGAATGAGAGTTCATGATATTAAATATGCTTTATATGGAATCAATTGACGATAAGGATTTTCCTGAGTACTGGAGATATTCCGTAGTTTCATGGATCACGGATATGACAAATGCAGGTTTAATGAATCAGAACATTTCCTACGAGGAAGCAGAGGTAGAGGTAAAAAAATTCATCCCAGATGGGTTGCGAACACCGGGGCACTTTTTCTTTCATTTAAAGGAAGGAGAGAAGAAGGTCGGGACAATATGGTTTGAAGTAAGAGTCCGACGGGGAATTAAAGAGGCATATCTCTGGGATATTTTCATAAATGCGGATCAGAGAGGCAAAGGGTATGGGAAGACTGCTATGCATTTGCTCGAGGATTTTGTAAAAGAAAAAGAGGCAACAAAAATATCACTGAATGTATTTGCAAGCAATACAGTGGCAAGGAAACTTTATGACAAGACAGGGTACCATGATGCCGCTATTACCATGATAAAGGATCTTTAACTCCTTTGCAAAAGGCAACGCCAAAGCGGACTTTTGATATGTAAATACACTTTTTTGTGCATTTGCGTTACTGCACGAACTTCATTCTTTAAACTCCATCGTGTTTTGTAGTGATTCAAGAACTGCCATGATCTGTTTTAGAATAGGATGATTCATAAACGTTAAAATTATACACCTTTATAGGCAAGGTAATCTATGATTAGGTATGGGATAGCTGGTATACCTTTAACCAGTAAGGGTCGAACTTTTGTGGAATCTGTTGAGGATGCGGCTAATATAGGATTAAATGCGCTGGAGGTTCAGCTTCTCAGAGTAAACGTTCAGGAAAACCAGGTTCTTGAATACTCTGGCATGCTGCCAAAAGATGTTGAAAACTCTATCATAATCGATATACTTCGGCAGGATGAAAATGGCAACTATGTTAGCATAGGCAATGAATCTGCAATTCAGGAAGATGACATAGTTCAGGAACTATTCTGGAATATGGCAAAGAATTATGATGAACTTAAAGAAGGAGGCGAACTAGCCAAGGAATTGGATGTTCTCCTTTCATTGCACGCGCCATATTACATGGATCTTCTTGAAGGCGGAGAAATAGCAGAAAGTTCTTTAAACCATCTCAAATGGTCAATGATAATAGGAAAGGCGATGGATTCTAAGAGAATAATATCGCACAGCGGGTTTTACAGGGGCACTAAGAAAAACAGCCTTAAGATCGCTAATAATACCTTCTCGGATTTTATTAAAAAATATGGGCCCGATAAAAATTTCCCAATCCTTGGCATTGAAACGTCAGGGAAACCTGAAATTTTTGGAACTGTTGACGAGGTCATTTCTCTTGCAAAAGCGATTCCAGAAATAGAACCAATCCTGAATGTTCCGCACGCTCATGCACTTAATGGAGGCAATCTTATAGAGGGAAAGGACTTTAAGTCAATTCTTGATAAGTTCCAGCCCTATGCTAAGGGGGATCTTTATCTGGAATATGCTGGGGTAGAATATGACGATACTGGGGAGAAAAAATTAACGGCGATAAAGCATGGAGATCTTAAATTTGAAACGTTTTCAGAAATTTTAATGGATTATGATAAGGATCTAACACTAATATCATGCTCTCCTCTCCTCGAACACGATGCGCAGTACATGAATCTCATATTTATGAGAAATTATTACAGGCACATGCAGAGGAAGCAGACACAGAAGAAGTAGGTGATAAAACATGAGAGAATATCCGACAAAAAAAGGAATTGACCTTTCCCCCGCAGCAATAGAATTGAAAATGAAGGATGCCTTTGGCGATTGCAAATCTCGCGCAGGCGAATTTATTTCATCATATCCTGGAATAAAGGAAATCAGGGTAAAGAGCGATGGAAAAAAATTGTTCATAGAGGTGCAGAACGAAGAAAAGCCGAAAAATTCCGAACAGATCCTCAAAATTTATAATGCGTTCCTTGAATCAATAACAGGTTTAAATGCAAAAGAAAGAAAGAAAAAATTAGCTAAAATTTAAATTTTGGATTATTTATATTTTATTTTGCTTGACGGTCTGAAGACAAATTTCTCTTTTGCTGGAACCCTTATTTCCTGTTTTGTCTGTGGGTTCTTTGCCTTCCTTGACTTCTGGGTTCTTCTCTCAAAGATTCCAAACCCGGCGAGGTTTATTTTGTTCTTCTTGTTTGCCTCGGCTACAATCCTGTCCAAAAAGGTCTTTATTACCTCTCTGGCCTGCTTCTGCGTTGTTCCGGTCTCTTTGGATACATCTTTCGAGAGTTCGCTTATTCCTACCATTGCATTTTCCTCCTACATGATAATACACACACTACTATTAAAATATTTGTGTTTAAGTATTAATAGAGAAGCCAAATGATGCCTTCTATTAAATTATAAGTAATTCTATAAAAATAATAAATATAATTAAGATACTTTAATAAACCTGCAATAATAGGGATTTACATGACCTTCGACTCAAATATACTGCTGATTGAGCGTCTTTTATATGACGAGTTTGGAGATCTAAATTGGTGGCCAGCCAACACTTCAGATGAAGTGGTTATTGGAGCCATACTTACCCAGAACACTTCATGGGGAAACGTAGAGAAGGCCATTTCTAATCTGAGAGAAGAAAATCTCCTGGATTTAAAGTCTATCAGTGAATCTTCACGTGAAAATATTTTAAGGCTCATTAGGCCTTCAGGTTTCTACAACCAGAAAGCCGATAGATTATTGGTGATATCCACAAAAATAATTTCTGAATTTGGAAGCCTTGACAAACTTAGTAAAAGGGGAATGGAATTTTGCATCAAATACCTCAGCGACCTGAAAGGTGTTGGAAAAGAAACACTGGATTCAATTCTCCTGTATGCAATGGATATGCCACGTTTCGTTGTAGATAAATACACTATTAGATACTTCCTCAGGATAGGTCTCCTTAACAGTGAAAGGGAATCAAGGAAATTTGAGAAAATTCCTGAAATCCTGGATTATAATGTTCCCAGATTGAAAAATCTTCATGCGATGATTGTGGAAATAAGTAAAAAAAACTGTAAATCCAAGCCGTTTTGCGAAAGTTGCATCATGAGAAATATTTGCAAATATTACAAAGAGAGGATATTGCCATAACCAATCAGGCGCCATCTGTTTTCTACCCTTCTTGCCAACGCCACTCTTTCATTTTCTCTTGCAGCAACTGGATATTTAAGGATAATTTCGGCGGACATGTCTCTGGCGCTTGTTACCAGCCCAACAGTGTTTGAAGTACCAACAGTTAGCATCAAGCTTTCCTTGCTTTTTATCGGTTCAACTTTCATATCTTCAGTAAAACCTACAACTCTTTTCAGGAGATGTGTTTCTACCGTAAGATTCATGGTCATTTGTGGAAGTTTCCCAGGTTTTCCCGCTATTCTTCCCGTAAGGGAATCTCCTTTTGTAAGGAAAGGATCAAGTTTTGTTCCAACGGCAGACAATCCGCCGGGGATGATTCTTTCATATGAACGAGTTCCCGCCATGAGGCTTGTGATCTCCGTTATTATGTTCTCCCATACCTGTTTATTGCCTTTTGTTAACTGGAGCCCTGGGGTTATCTCAATCTCATCTCCAATACTGAGGCTTCCATTTACAAGAGACCCGCCTATGACTCCCCCTTTCAATAATGATATATCGGTTCCGGGCCTGTTAATGTCAAAGGACCTGGCAACATACATCATGGGGTCTGCATCGGCCTTATGCGGTGGTGTAGGGATATAATCCTCTATTGCCTTGAGCAGGGCATCAATATTCCTGTTATGATATGCACTGACAGGTATAACCGGGGCATCTTCAGCTATGCTTCCCTTGAGAAAATTCTTTATTTCGTTATAATTCTCAATTGCTTTTTCCCTCGTCACAAGATCAATTTTATTCTGGACAACAACGATATTTTTGATCCCCATTATTTCAATCGCAATGAGATGTTCTCTAGTTTGGGGTTGGGGGCATTTCTCATTTGCTGCAATCACAAGTAAGGCTCCATCCATTATGGCAGATCCTGATAGCATCGTTGCCATCAGGGTTTCATGCCCCGGAGCGTCAACAAATGATACAACTCTTTTCAGTTCGCAATTTTGATCTGTTTCAACCCTGCTGTATCTGTCATTTCCATCTTCGCCTTTACAGACATAGATAGGCGTTTCGGCATAACCGAGCTTTATGGAAATTCCTCTCTTGATCTCTTCAGAATGAATATCTGTTTTTTTTCCGGTTAGAGCACGGGTTAGAGTACTCTTTCCATGGTCAACGTGTCCAACCATTCCGATATTGACAGTAGGCTGTGGCAGATCAGAAGTCATTAATTCTTTTCCTCAGATTCTTCGAGTGCCTTTGGTCCATATTGAAGGATTGAGAGGTTAAGCTGTGATATGTCTGATCCAATAATTGAACCTCTGAATGTCACTCTCTTTCTTACACCTTTCTTGGCCCTTCTTCCTTCTGAATACGTAACAAGAATCCTTTTCTTGCCTGCGGTTGCAATATCTCTTCTCATTGGGAATCCATCTATGCTGGACCCTCCAGTGATTTTTAATTTGTATCCGGGCATTTCAAAGAATATTCCATCTATTTCTTCCCCGACTTTCCTTCCGGTAAGTATGCTCATATTTTCCGGCGTAACTTCCTTCTTGTAACTCTTCCCGGTTCTCGGGTCTGCAATTACTGCTACTGAATTTGCCATATATCTTTACACTCCCTATTGATTATAGAGTTCCAGTAAATTAATAAATTCCTTATAAAGATATCATTTGCACGAGTGAATGATTATATTCTTTATCTACAATAAGTATTTTTACTGGAAATTGCCACCAAATTCACTTGACTTCATGGCGTTTAAATCTCTTCGGGTAAGTTAAATTCGTGCATTATCGGAACTCTTTGACATCGAATAAGAGCATTATGCAGATTAATGTGATAGCATATTTCTATGCATCATTAAATATGCGTGCTACTCATTATCACAGTAAATTTATTAACACTTATATCTTTCAGGACAGATTTCAAAATGTATTCAGTAGTAACAGAAAGAGAGAGAGAGAGAGAGAGAGAACAGGTTCAAGGCGCTTAAACTCATTGCAATCATGATGATCACTGCAATGATGGCAATACCCATTATACAACACTTCAACAATGATTATGTATCAGTACCTGTTGAATCTTATTCCTATGGAAATGAGATGGTGAAATTTATAGGGCAAAACACATTTGTGGGATTTGACGGCAAGATGTTTCCTGTATCATGGACTGTGTTTGAACAGAATCCAAACTATTCTCCCGGTCCACAGGCAAATCCATTCACCGTATCAACAAATAATACCAACACATCAGCACCACTCATTGAAGAATCCTTCTCAAATTATTCCACCAATCACATTCAATCATTATGGCAGAACTCTGCTGTCATGATTAAGTGGAACCACTATGTGAGGATAGCTGAGATATTCTCCTTCACAACAAAAGGCATAGACGCATCC